>JBFIHN010000325.1:0-4209 GCA_041601775.1 Acidimicrobiales bacterium | reverse complement strand
CGGGTCTCTGTCGCCGACGTGCGGGAGTCGGCGCAACAGGTCGTCGCCGTCGGCACGACCCGTGCGAGGAAACGTCCCGTCGTCGAGTCCGAGGATGCAGACCACACGGTGGGGGACCGCTCGCATCGGCACCAGCGTGCACATGGTGATCGCCCCGGTGCGGAAGTCGGCACGGGTGGGCATGCCACGGAGACGGTCGCGCAGGAGGGCGCGTACCTCGGCCAGCGACAGCGGCGCCTGTGCCGACTCGCCTCCGGCGGTTGCCTCGTCGAGCACCTCGCGCAGCACGTGGTCGACCTGTATGCGCTGCCAGGCATCGGTCGGGCGGGCGGCCATGAGGAGGTCGACGCTCCGTCCCAGGACGCCGACCCAGTCGGCGATCGGGTGGGCCTCCGTCGCCGTGTCGACGACCGTGTCGATGCGGTCGAGCACCTCGGCGAACCGTCCCGCGAGGTCGACGTCGCCGCTCTCGACGTCGTCGAGCGGGAGCCGCCCGCCGAGCAGACGCGAGCCGTCGGTGCTCATGGCGACACCGAGCAGGACCCGGTCGAGGCCGGCGCGCCAGGTGTTCGCATCGACGTCGGCGAGCTTGTAGCGGGCACGCCGAGCACCGTCGAGGCCCCAACGCACCTCGCTCGTCGACGTCCACTCGGCGATCCGTTCGATCGCGTCGTCGTCGAGGAGAAACCTGGTCCGGACCGGTTCGCGGCCGATGAAGCTGATGAGATCGGGCGCGGTGAGGCGACTGTCGACCAGCGCGAGCAGGGTGTCGAGCGTGGCCAGGAGCGGGTTCGTCTGGCGCAGCGACCGGTCGGCGAGTCGATAGGGGAGGTACGGCACCCCACGCTCGGGGGGTGGCGGCGCCCCGGGGTCGACTCGCGGTGCGGCGGCACCGAACGTCGCATGGAGCAGCGGCGCGAACTCGTCGATGTCGGGACACAGCACGATGACGTCACGCGGCTCGAGCGTGGGGTCGTCGGCGAGGGCGTGACAGATGGCGTCGCGAGCGATCTCGACCTGACGGGCCCGGCCGTGGCACGAGTGGACCTCGATCGAGTGGTCGCGGTCGTCGAGCACATGGCGGAGGTCCTCGCCTCCGGGCCGAGGACGGCCGACCGGTGCCCGGTCGTCACGCACGTCGGCCTGGACGAGCTGGAGCAGCGAGGTCGCCGGACCGTCCTCGACCCGATGGTGGGCGTGCAGCGCGTCGGCCGCCGCCGACAGCACCAGCTGCATCTCGCGCGTGTCGGCTCCCCACGTCCGCAGCAGCGGGTTGTGGGCCAACCCGACCGTCGGGTCGTCGGCACGGGGAAGCGGGAGCGGCGGCACCGGGGTGGCGGCGACGCGATCCCACAACACCGACGACGGATGGAGCGCGAACAGGTGCACGTCGCGGCTCACCGCGATGGCCCTGAGCACGTCGAGGTAGGTGGCCGGCAGCCGGGTCAGTCCGAACAGCGACAGGCGCGACGGGAGGTCGACCTCGACCGTACCCGCCCGTAGCCGCGCGCAGGCCTGGGCCATGCGCTCCGGGGGGCTCGGCGTGGCGACCCGGTCACGGAGCGCGAGCCAGAGCCGTGGTTGCCACTGGGCGTCGTCCGCGACGCCGTCGTGGCGGGCCGTGCCACGGTGGTCGAGCCACGACAACACGAGGTCGGGTCGATGGATCCCGTAGTGATCGAACAGGTCGGCGAGGTGCCGAGCGGTGGCGAAGCGCCGGTCCTGGCGGAGGTCGTCGCCCGCCGACGCACCGGTGGCACCGTGCCCGAGATGGGCGGCGAGCAGCGCCAGCCACTCCGCTCCCATCGACTCGTCGATCACGTCGAGCAACGGCCACACCAGCCGCTCGGGACGCCACGGATCCTCCCGACGGTCGACGCCGCTGGCCTCGGCGAGCACGTCGCCGACCAGGCGCCCGGGAAACGGGAACTCGACGTTCGCGCAGACGCCGTCGTGACCGCCGGGGCCGGTGCCCACAGCAGCGGCGATCCGGTGGGTGAGCCAGCGTTCGACGCCGCGGGTCGGGACGGCGATCAGTTCCGGGGTGAAGGGGTCACCCGTGGGCGCGGCGACGACGTCGACGAGCGCGTCGACGAGCGCATCGGCACGCGCACTGCGGTGGATCTGGAACATGGACTCCGGGGTACCCCTCACTCGTGACGGGTGATCCTGCCACCTCGGTGGCCCCCACCGAACCGATCCCGGTTCGTCCGGCCGTGCCACGTAACCTCGCATGCCATGGCCCGCAAACCCGTGCTCACGCCCCAGTCGGAGGACTTCCCCCGCTGGTACCAGGACGTCATCAACAAGGCGGAGCTGGCCGACAACGGCCCGGTACGCGGAACGATGGTCATCCGGCCCTACGGCTACGGCCTGTGGGAGCGGATGCAGTCGGAGATGGACGACCGCATCAAGGCCTGCGGCGCCGAGAACGCGTACTTCCCGCTCTTCATCCCCCAGAGCTACCTGACCAAGGAAGCCGATCACGTCGAGGGTTTCGCGCCCGAACTGGCGATCGTGACCCACGGCGGTGGCAAGGAGCTCGAGGAGCCCATCGTCGTCCGGCCGACGTCGGAGACCGTGATCGGCGAGTTCATGTCGAAGTGGACCAACAGCTACCGCGACCTGCCCCTCCTGTTGAACTCGTGGAACAACGTCGTGCGCTGGGAGTTGCGGCCCCGCATCTTCCTGCGGACCACCGAGTTCCTCTGGCAGGAGGGCCACACCGCGCACACGACCCGCGAGGACGCCAGCGCCTACGCCACCCGCATCCTGCACGAGGCCTATGCCGACTTCATGGTCAACGTCCTGGCGATGCCGCTCTTCCTCGGGATCAAGCCCAGCTACGACCGCTTCGCCGGGGCCATCAACACCATGGCCTGCGAGGCGATGATGCGCGACGGCAAGGCCCTCCAGATGGGGACGTCGCACGAGTTGGGTCAGAACTTCGCCAAGGCCTTCGACATCAAGTACCAGAGCGTCGAGGGGCAGGAAGAGATGGCGTGGACCACGTCGTGGGGCACGTCCACCCGCATGGTCGGTGGCCTGATCATGTGTCACGGCGACGACAACGGGCTCCGGGTGCCCCCGGCACTGGCCCACATCCAGGCGGCCGTGCTGCTCATCCGCGACGAGGACGGCGCGGGCGAGGTCGCGGCGAAGCTCCACGACGAGTTGGTCGACGCCGGTGTCCGGTCGCGTCTCGACGCCAAGGTCGACTCGCCCTTCGGGCGACGAGCGACCGACTGGGAGCTCAAGGGCGTCCCCGTCCGGGTCGAGATCGGCCCGCGCGACGTGGCCGAGAACCAGGTGACCATCGTCCGACGAGACACGGGTGAGAAGCGACCGGTGCCGATCGAAGTGGCGGCGGCGACCGTCACGGGCCTCCTCGAGGAGATCCAGACCGCGCTCTACGACGAAGCGCTGGCCTTCCGCGATGCGCACACGACCGATGTCGCGTCCGTGGCCGAGGTCCTGGCTGCCGCGAAGACCGGCTTCGCTCGCGTGCCGTGGGCCGTCGTCGCCGACGCCGAGAACGAACTGGCGGCCGACGCCGTCACGGTCCGCTGTATCCAGCGGGCCGACGGTTCGGTGCCGGCCAACGAGGACGAGCCCGACCTGGTCGCCGTCTGCGCCCGCTCCTACTGACCCCGGGGTCGTGATGGGTCGACGTGGGGTTGCGGCGGTATAGTCAGCCCAGCAATTCGTTCCAGTCTCGGAGCGTGGGCCTCGGGCCCACGCTTCTTTCGTGTCCACCGAGTGTTCGAAGGGAGTGCACCCCATGGCCAAGACCGACCTCGTCCACACCATGGCGGAACCCCTGGCTGCCGCCGCCGGCGCCGACGTCTACGACGTGACCTTCAACGGCGGCAAACTCTCCGTGGCCATCAACCGTCAGGGCGGCATCGACCTCGACACGCTCACGGCCATCAGCCGTGAGCTGGGTGAACAGCTCGAAGAACGCGACGTCATCAGCGGCAGCTACACCCTCGAGGTCACGAGCCCCGGCCTCGAACGCCCGCTCCGCACACCGGGCCACTACGCCGGCGCCATCGGTGAGGACGTCACCATCCGCACGACGCCCGACACCGAGGGCGAACGTCGGGTACGCGGCACGATCGTCAGCTCGGACGAGACCTCGGTGACCGTCGAACTCGAGGACGCCGGTGGTCAGCGGACCATCGCGCTCGACGACGTCGAGCGAGCCCG
>JBFIHN010000324.1:0-4211 GCA_041601775.1 Acidimicrobiales bacterium | reverse complement strand
GGCGCGCCGGCGCCGGGTCCTGGGGTCTGGTCGAACAGTTCGTCGCACCGGAACCGACAACGCAGGTATCGGGTCGGGGTCAGCCGCTGCAGCGTGTCGATCGGAACGCCATCGCTCTCGACGATCGCCGTGTAGAACTCGTGCAGGTAGTGCGCGACCACGGCCCCGTCGGTCTCGGATGTGTCGTGCACCGACTCGACCTGCCCCTTGAACTGGATCGACCGCAGGGTGCGCACGTCGGCCGCGGTGACGGCGACCGGTCTGCCCGGCCGCAACGCCTCGCGTCCCCGCTGATCGTCGGCGTCGATGACCACCACCGGCGTGGTGTCGGGATCGAGCACGAAGCCCCACCCGCGTGTGGCATAAGGCGCACCGTCGGACTCGACCGCGCCCACGATCAGCGCGCGACCGGCGGCGGCGAAGCACGCGAGCTCGACATCGACCACGGCCCCTCCTGGTGTCCGTGACCACACGGTCCAGTCAAAGAGTAGGACCCTTTGAGCATTCGGTGAGCGGCCTTTCAGGCGCGAGCGCCCGGTCGCTGTCGGACGATGGTCCCGACGGGGCAGCTCCCGCTCGGAACGGCCGAGCAGCGCCCCGACAGGAGACACCCATGACCACCATCGACCTCCACCCCGCCACGACGAGCGCGCTGCGGCCGGTGGCCCTCGACCTCTATCGCGACATCCACAAGGGCATCCGCTCGGAGCTGTTCGCGCTCACCGAGCAGGCCGGCCGGATCGACGCGACCCAGCGAGGCGAACGTGGCGCCCTGCGCGACCACGTCGCCAGCGTCGTCACCTTGTTGGTGACCCATGCCGAACACGAAGACACGCACATCCAGCCGGCCATCGAAGACCATGTGCCCGATCTGGCGGGTCAGATCCTGACCGACCATGAGACCCTCGAGTCCCGACTCGGCGACCTGCTCGGGCGGGCGAGCGAGACCGTCGACACCACCGGCGATCCCCGCTGGCACGTCCACCGCCTCTACGTGGAGCTGGCCTCGTTCACCAGCGCATACCTCGCCCACCAGGACTTCGAGGAGCGGCAGATCATGCCGGCGCTCGACGCGGCGTTGGGGTTCGAGGCTGCACTGGACATCCACCAAGCCATCGTCGGCTCGATCCCACCGGAGCAGATGGCGGCCTCGCTGGCCGTCATGATCCCGGCGATGAACATCGACGACCGGGCCGAACTGCTCGGTGGCATGCGTGACAGTGCCCCCGCAGAGGTCTTCGGCGGCGTGTGGAGCCTCACGACGTCGGTCCTCGAACCGGCCGACGCCACCGCGCTCGCAGCCCGCCTCGGGCTCTGACCGCCGGTGCATGCGGGCTCCGAGGAGCCCGAGCTCACACGTCGACGAACTTGACGTCCTTGGCGTTGGTGACGATGAAGTCCTTGCGGGCGGGGACGTCGTCGCCCATGAGGACCGACATCACCTCGTCGGCGAGGGCGGCCTGTTCGACCGTGACCTGGAGCAGCCGGCGCGACTCGGGGTTCATCGTCGTGACCTCGAGTTCGTCGGCGTCCATCTCACCCAGACCCTTGAGGCGCTGGAAGTCCTTCTTGTGGTTCGGGTTGTCCCGCAGGAACACCGTCCGGGCCTTCTCGTCCTTGAGGTAGATCTTGGACTTGCCGACCAGGGTCGAGAACAGCGGCGGCTGGGCGATGTAGATGCATCCCTTCTCGACCAACGGCTTCATCTGACGGAAGAAGAACGTGAGCAGCAGGGTGCGGATGTGGGAGCCGTCGACGTCGGCGTCGCACATGGCGATGATCTTGTCGTAGCGCCGCTTCTCGACGTCGAACTCCTCGCCCACGCTGGCGCCGATGGCCGAGATCAGCGCCTGGACCTCGGTGTTCTTGAGCATCTTGTCCATGCGGGCACGCTCGACGTTGAGGATCTTGCCGCGGATGGGCAGGATCGCCTGCGTCCGGGGATCGCGCGCCGAGACGGCAGAACCGCCGGCGGAGTCGCCCTCGACGATGAACAGCTCGCGCTCGTTGGTGTTCTTGGCCGAGCAGTCCTTGAGCTTGTCGGGCATGCCGGCGCCGTCGAGCAGGGTCTTGGACCGGATGCTGTTGCGGGCGGCCTTGGCGGCCTCGCGGGCCTCGGCAGCCGAGTACGCCTTGCGGATGACCTTGTTGGCCTCGGTCGGGTTCTCCTCGAGCCACTGCTGCAGTTGGTCGTTGGTGACCTTGGTGACCAGCGAGCGCATCGACGTGTTGCCGAGCTTGGCCTTGGTCTGGCCCTCGAACTGCGGCTCCTGGAGTCGGACGGAGATGACGGCGGTGAGACCCTCACGCACGTCGTCGCCGGTGAGGCCCAGGTCCTTCTTGTTCTTGGCGACCGGGTGTTCCTTGGCGTACTTGTTGATCGTCGAGGTGAGCGCGGTCTTGAAGCCCTCTTCGTGGGTGCCGCCCTCGTTGGTCGCGATGCCGTTGGCGAAGGAGTGGATGCCGTCGCGGTTGTAGCCGGTGTTCCACTGGAACGCGACCTCGACCTCCTGGGTCTCGTCGGCGCCCTCGAAGTAGCCGACCTTGGACCACAGCGAGTCCTTGGTCTTGTTGATGTGCTTGACGAAGTCGATGATGCCGCCCGAGTACTTGAAGTCGACGCGGGTGTTGTCGCGGACGTGTTCGGGGGTGGACTCTCGCTGGTCCTGGACCCGGATCTCGAGACCCTTGTTCAAGAAGGCCATCATCTGCACCCGCTCGAGGATCGTGCGGGTCACGAACTCGGTGGTCTCGAAGATGGTCGGGTCGGGCCAGAACGTGACCGAGGTACCGGTCCGGCCGCGGGGAGCGTCGCCGACGACCTCCAGCTTCCCCTGCGGCACGCCGCCGTCGGCGAAGTCCATGCGGTGACGCTTGCCGTCGCGGTCGACCTCGACGACGACCTTCGTCGACAGGGCGTTCACGACCGAGACACCCACACCGTGGAGTCCGCCGGAGACCTTGTAGCCCTCACCGTCGAACTTGCCGCCACCGTGGAGCTTGGTGAGGGCGATCTCGACGCCGGTCATCTTCTGGGCCTTGTTCATCCCGGTCGGGATGCCACGCCCGTCGTCGACGACCTTGCAGGCGCCGTCGGGAAGGATCGTGATGTCGATGCGGGAGCAATGACCGGCCATGGCCTCGTCGACCGAGTTGTCCACGACCTCCCACACGCAATGGTGCAGGCCGACGGGACCGGTCGAGCCGATGTACATGCCGGGGCGCTTGCGGACAGCTTCGAGTCCTTCGAGGACCCGCATGTTGTCGGCACCGTACGAGGTCGGCTCAGGGGCCACGGTTTCCTCCGATTCGCTGGCTGATTCGGGGTCCGATTCGTGGTCGTCATCCCAAGTCACAACGGTGTCATCCTACCAGTGGACCCCCGACATCCCGGCCATCGGAAGGGCCGACCGACACGATCGGTAGGAGCTCGCGGCGACGGTGCCGAACAAGTCAGACATGGGTGCGACCACGACCGACGAGGTGCTCGACCACCTCCCCCTCGAACGGGACGAGTTGCTCCTCGTCGATCGCCTGTGGCGATCGGGCACCAGCGCCACCGCCGTGTCGCCGAGCACTCGCCGCGACCTCCGCCTGCTGCAGCGTTTCCTGTCACTGGACGACCGTCGCGCGGCCGTCCCGCTGCTCCGCCACCACTGCGTGGCCACCTGGCGTCTCGCCTGCGCGATCACCCTCGACGTGGACACGGCCGAGATCGTGGTGGAGCAAGCCTGGCGTGAGGTGTTCGAGGACGCGGGTGCTCCCACCGGGACCTGGTCGAATCCCCGGGCCTGGTTGTTCGAGATCGTCCGCCGTCACGGACTGGAACAGGGCGCAGCGCCCGGGTTCGAACTCGACCTCGATGCCGACATCGGCATGTTCCCGCTCGACCAGACCGGCGACGTGGGCGGTCTCGCCGCGTCGTTCTCGCTCCTCGACGAGGTGGCACGGTCCGCGGTGTGGCTCCACGCCGTCGAGGGATTCGACGATGTCGACACCGCGTTCGTCCTCGGGCTCCGCCGCCTCGAGACCCATGACCTGATCGACGGCGCCATGGCCGACCTGCGGGTGGCGGCGGTGCGCGGTCAACTCCTCACCGCAACCGACCGGTGCCGGCCGGCCGTGGAGCAGTTCCTGGGCTATCTCGACGAGGACCTGGACCACGACGACGAGCAGGACCTGCTGCTCCATCTCCGTCGCTGCCGTCGTTG
>JBFIHN010000323.1:0-4212 GCA_041601775.1 Acidimicrobiales bacterium | reverse complement strand
CGTCAGGGCCACGACACCGATGCCGATGACCAGATTCAGAAGGATCGCGGCGATTGTGACCATGACGAAGGGCAAGCCTAGCGACGCCCTTCCCGTCCGCAGGGGTCGGGAAGGGGCGTCATGTCGGCGTGCGGACGGTCAGACGGCCCGGCTGCGGCGGAGCAGCGCGAACCCGGCGAGGGCCAGGCCAGCAGCGCCGCCCAGGGCCACGCCGTTGGTGCCGGTGCCGCCGGTCCGGGGCAGCGACACGCCGGTCGTGACCGTGGTCTCGGGGACCGTGGTCGTCGGAGCGACGGTGGCGCCGGCGACGCTGGCACAGTCGGCCAGATCGAGCTGGACGCCGCCGGACAGGCCGGGGAGCAGGTCGAGGCTCACCGCGCTCGCGGTGGCGAACGTGCGGCCGTCCTCATCGGTCCCGGTCGCCCCGTCGGCGGCGACGATGGTCGAGGTGCCGAGCGGTTCGGGCAGCGGGATCTCGATGGTCTGGCCGATCTCGACCGGGATGTCGAGGCCGAGCGCAGGGACGACGACCCGCACGAGGGCCGGCGTGGCGGTGCCGGCAGGATCGCCGCCGGTGGTGCTGGCGGCGACCGAGGTGGCGGCCTCGCCCACGATGACGGAGATCACCGGGGGAGCGTCGATGTCGCCGACCGGGGGGAGGTCGAGCACGTTGACGGTCGCGCCGTTGGCGGCACACGTGGTCGTGACCGCGTCGGCCGTGCGGGCGGTCTCGACCAGGGTGGCACCGATGTCGACCGTTGCCAGCGGGGCGAGGTCGAGGGCACCGACGACGTCGTCGAGCAGTCCGTCGACGTCGAGCGGATCGGGCACGGCACCCGTGAGCGGGACGAGCGCGTCGAGGAGACCGCCGGCACCGTCCTGGACCTGGTCGATCACGTCACCGAGGCCGAGCGGGTCGACCAGGAGACCCGAGACCGGGTCCAGGACGATCGTGCCGACTCGGGCGCTGGACGCCGATGCCGGGTTCCCGTCCGCGATCGCGGCGAGGCTGGCGCTGCAGGCGAGGTCGATGCCCACGCCGGGGATGTCGGGCAGGGCATCGGACTCGCACACCTCGTCGGGCGAGCCGTCGGTCGATCCGTCCGTCGTCGCCTCGGCGGTCGTGGCGCCGACGTCGGCCAGGACGCTGGCGAGGCCGGTGCCGGCGGCCGCGGCCGACGGTGCATCCGTGATCTCGCTGTGGACCGAGCCCACGGTGAGTCCGTTCTCCGCCAACTGCAGGTTGAGCGCCTGCGCGTCCGACGCTGCGCTGTAGCTGACGGCCTGCGCCTGCGCATTGGGGGCCAGGAGCACCAACGCCGCTGCGGCGGCGAGCGCCGCGGATCCACTGACACGCCGAATGTTCATCGATTCCTCCGACTCAGGCGCGGGGTTGCGCCGTGCGATCCGAGATCCGGGCCGCCTGTGACATCGCATCTTTCGCCACCACCGACCGGCACTCCTACCGGAACGGTGCTGCGAAGGCGTCAGATTAGCCAGCATCCGCCGTAGGGGACTCGATCCGCATCGTCAGCGATCCGTGGAGCGTCGGATCCGGGAGCAGGCCCCCGACGAGGGGGAGGACGGTGCGGGCTCGGTAGCGGACGTTGACCCGGACCCGGCCGCCGATCCGGTCGGCGTCGACCTCGAGTCGACCGGGGTCGAGCGCGGTGGTCGATGCCAGCGCTGCTTCGCGGGCTGCGCCGGCGTGGGGTTCGACCGCGGCGGCGCGCGCGGCCTCCCGGGTGGCGTGCACGACCAGGAGTTGGTCTCGCGCCACGAGGGCGAACTGCAGCACGAGGAGGATGCCGATGAGGATCACGGGGAAGCCGAGCGCGAGCTCGACCGTGGCCTGGCCACCGCCACGGTGGCCAGACCCGGTGGGACGCCGGCCCGGACGGGTCGACGGGCCGCTCACACCTTGCCGATCACCGTGTCGAGGACGGCGTTGAAGAGCTTGCCGATTCGTGTCGACTTCCCGGCCCAGGCGACGAACACGAGCGCGACGGTCGCAGCGCCGAGCAGGACGAGGGCGTACTCGGCCGTCGACTGACCGGCATGGCGGCGGAGTCGTCCGCGATGGCAGCGATCGGCGAGGGCATCGTCGACGTAGGACAAGATCGCGATCTGGGTCGCGAGGACGGTGGCGTACATGGCGGTGGCTCCGTTCGGTACGTGGTGGAGACCGAGGTCTCGAGTCGATCCCCGTCGAGGGAGCGAAGGGTGCCGGCGACGATCGGGGCCACCGTGAGGAGGCCGAAGGCCGGAAGCGTGCAGAACACGAGCGGGAACAGCAGGAGCACGGGAAGACGACGGGCCCGCGTCTCGGCGGATCGGCGTCTGGCCGAGCGTGCATCGTCGCCCAGTCGTTGGAGGGTGGCTGCGAGCGGTGTGCCGTTGCGGACGTGGTCGACGAGCGCGCGGACGAGCGGTCGCGCTGCGTCGCCCCACGACCGCTGGAGCGCCGAGAGCGCGTCCGTGACCGGCACGCCCCGTTCGATGGCCACGGCAGCCCGGCCGAGGTCGTCGCGCGTCGGCTCCGGCGCCCACCGGGCGAGGATCGGGAGCGCTGACGGAACGGTGTGGCCGGCGGAGACGAGCAGTACCAGCAGGTCGATCAGGTCGGGGAGGTCATCGGGCAGCGTCGACGCGTCGTCGGCGCGTGCTCGGCGGAACCGTCGCCAGCGTCGCAGCACGATGGCGCCGGCGACGACGCTCGACACCAGGATCGGGTCGAGGACCGCCATCGATGCCGCGATGGCGACTCCGGCGCCGAGCCGAGCGTCGGCTTCGGGGCGAGGCGGCAGTCCGCCCATCGTGCGGAGCAGGCGACCGAGGGCCACGAGCGGACGCTGCCGGGGGACGATACGGCGACGGTCGAGACGGGCGACAGCGCGGCCGCTCCGTCGTCGCCCGCCGCCGATCACGACGGCCGCCACGGCGGCGAGCGCGACCGCCAGCGCGGTCACGAGGCCCGTTCCACGAGCCGGTGCATCCACAGCGCGCCGACGAGGTCGAGGATGCCGCCCACCACCAGACACACCCAGCCCGCCGGTGTGGCCAGCAAGAACCGCGCCGACGTGGGGTCGACGCTGACGAGGAGGAACGTGAACCCGACGGGCGCCAGGGTGAGGACGCCGGCCGAGAGTCGCGCCTGCACCGACAGCGCCGCGACCTCGGCGGCGAGCGCCGCCCGGTCCCGGAGACTCCCCGCCGCGGCCTCGATGGCGTCGGCGCCCGCGCCACCGACGGTCGCGGCGACGGTGAGCGCTGCCCCGGCGAGTGCCGTCTCCCGTCCCCCGCTGCGGGCCCATCGCCCCACGACGCCGGCGAGCGGCATGCCGTCGCGCACATGGCGCGCCATCGTCTGGAACTCGGGTCCGAGTCGCCCGCCGATCCTCGCCGCGTCGCCGACGGCCGCCGCCAGTGCCGCGCCGCCACGCAGCGAGGTGGCGACCACGTCGAGGGCGTCGGGGAGCTGTGCGTCGCGTCGGCGACGGCCGCGGCCTCGTGACGCGACGAGCGCGATCGGCGGACCGGTACCGACGACGGCGAGCGCGACCAGACCGCTCGGTGTCACCGTCGACGCGACCAGCGACACGGCGAGCCCCGCCCCCCAGAGGTGGAGGCACAGCGACGGGTCGGCCTCGATGCCGGCATCGTCGAGGAGACGGGCGACGACAGGGGGAGCGTCGCGGCGGCCGGACTCGTGACGGCTCGGTGGGTGGCGGCCGGATTGGTGGGCGAGGCGGGCGCGCGCTCGTCCGCCGTCCCACCAGCGCCACCCGTCGCGGACCGTGACGAGCGACGCGACCGCGACGAACGCGGCCAAGGCGGGGGCGAGCGTCGTCACCACCGCTCGTCGACCACCGATCCATCCGTCACGAGGGCGACGGTCCGTGGGTGTGCGTCGGGGTCGTCGACGACGCGGTGGACGGCATCGATCCGCCGACGACCGCCCGGGCCGCGCTCGACGTGGACCAGCAGGTCGACGGCACCGGCGATCTGGTCCCGGACGGCGGCGAGCGGGAGGTCGACGCCGGCAGTCAGCACCATGGTCTCGAGTCGTCGGAGTGCGTGGGCGGGCCCGTTGGCGTGACAGGTCGACAGCGACCCGTCGTGGCCGGTGTTCATGGCTTGGATCATGTCGAGGGCCTCGCCGCCGCGGACCTCGCCCACGATGAGCCGGTCGGGGCGCATCCGGAGCGCGTT
>JBFIHN010000322.1:0-4217 GCA_041601775.1 Acidimicrobiales bacterium | reverse complement strand
GCGCTCGAACTCCTGCGCGGCGAACGTCCGCACTGACACGACCGTCAGACCATACGCAGCGGCGTGGTCCGGTCCGTGGCGACCGATCCGTCGACCGTGGACAACCGCTCGAGGTGGTCGTCGCCGTCGTGGAGGAGGCAGTACGCCGCGACGGGCGTGCCCAGGTCGACCTCGCGTGACCAGCGGTCGCAGAGCCGACGGAACACGACCGTCGGGGCCTCGGGCCGGCATCGGACCACCAGGAGGACCGGACGTCCGGTCGGGCTCACGCTGATGCGGTCCTGCATCCGCTTCCCGCGGGCCATCGCACGGCCGAGGGCGAGGCGGTGGTCGGTCTGGAACACCGGGTCCCAGCCGTGCTTCACGCTCGGGCCGGGGAGGACGTCGGCGCACACGACGGCATCGCCCGCGTGGGCGGCGTCCATGGCCGCCAGGAACGAATCCCATGGCTCGAACCCGCTGAGGGAGACCGACGTCGGTGGCGGCAGCCGGTCGAGGATGAGCGTGCCCGCGGATGCTCGGCGATCGACCCGGACGCCGAGCGCCGACACGATGTGCTCGATCGCGGTCTGGAGGCGGCTGAAGTCGGGCTTCTCGATGACCGCGCAGGCGCCGGCGCCGAGCAACTGTGCGTGGTCTGCGGCGTAGGCGGAGTACACGACGACGTGGACGCCGTCACCCTGTTCGCGCACCCACTGGAGGAGCCGTTCGCCGCTCCCGCCCCGCAGCGCGAGGTCGAGCACGAGGATGTTGGCGTCCGATGCGCGGATGCATGCCATCGCCTCCTCGGGGGATTCGGCGTCGCCGACGATCTCGACCGGGGACTCGCGGAGCACCTGCCGGATCACGCGACGGATCAAGGCGTCGTCGTCGCAGATGACGGCGCGTCCGGTGACGCTCGTCGACGTCATCGCCTGGCACCTCCCGTCCGATGCCCCGGGATCCGCCCCGGGGTTGAATCGTACCCCCCGCTCGGACGACCTGGGAGGGGTCCATTCGGCCCAAAGATAAGGTGCTCGCGGTGCTCGATGACGACGCGATGCGGCTGGCCCTGGAGGTCGCCGGGAGTGCTCGAGTCGTCGCGCACCCCAACCCGTGGGTCGGTTGCGTGTTGTTGACCCCCAGCGGGCGTGTCGTCACCGGGGCCACGCAGGCTCCGGGGGGACACCACGCCGAAGCTGCGGCGCTCGCCGCTGCCGGTCCCGATGCCCGGGGTGCGACCGCCGTCGTCACCCTCGAGCCCTGCAGCTTCCACGGCCGGACCCCGGCGTGCAGCGACGCGCTGATCGACGCCGGGATCCGCCGTGTCGTCGTCGCCATCGAGGATCCCGACGAACGGGTCGCTGGCGAGGGGATCCGGCGCCTCCGCGAGGCGGGCGTCGAGGTGGACGTCGGCGTCCGCGCGGCAGAAGCCGAGCGCCAACTCGCCCCCTATCTCCGACAGCGCCGAACCGGACGGCCCTATGTGCTCGCGAAGCTGGCGGCGAGTGCCGATGGACGCACGGCTGCGCCGGATGGTTCGAGTCGCTGGATCACCGGGCGTGCGGCTCGGGCCGACGCCCACCGGCTGCGAGCCGAGAGCGACGCTGTCATCGTGGGCGCCGGCACCGTGCGGATCGACGATCCTGCGCTCACCGTCCGCCACGTCGACGGGCCCGACCCCGAACGGATCGTGCTCGGGTCGGCACCCGCCGGGGCGGCGATGCGCCCCTGCCGGGAGATGTCCGGTGAGCCGTCGGCCATCCTCGACGAGCTGGGTCGTGAGGGGATGGTCCAGGTCATGATCGAGGGTGGAGCCTCGGTCGTCGGCGCGTTCCACCGTGCGGGCCTGATCGACCGCTACGTGCTGTATCTGGCGCCGGTCCTCTTCGGGGGAGACGACGGCCGGGGGCTCTTCGCCGGACCCGGCGCCGCGACCATCGACGGGGTGTGGCGGGGGCGGATCGACCACATCGAACAACTCGGTGCCGACGTCCGCATCGAACTCGTCACCACCGATGCGGTCGAGAACTAGCGGACGTTCTCGTTCGTGACCACGGACCCAGGAGGGCCACAAGAGATGTTCACCGGAATCGTCGAGGAGCTCGGCACCGTCGCCTCGTTCGACCAGAACCGGCTGCGGATCGCGGCGACAGCGGTGCTCGACGACGCCGCGCTCGGCGCCTCGATCGCCGTCAACGGCTGCTGTCTGACCGTGATCGACTTCGCGGCGTCGTCACCGGGCTGGTGGGAGGCGGACGTCTCCCACGAGACGCTCCGGCGTACCAACCTCGGCGCGTTGACCGAGGGTGCGCCGGTCAACCTCGAGCGACCCGTGCGGGCCCAGGACCGTCTGGGGGGTCACATCGTGCAGGGCCACGTCGACGCCGTCGGCGAGATCGTCGACGCCGTGCCGGACCTGCGGGTACGCATGCCCCCGGACCTGCTCAAGTACGTCGTGGTCAAGGGTTCGATCACCGTCGACGGGGTGAGCCTGACGATCGTCGACGTCCTCGACGACGGCTTCACCGTCGCCGTCATCCCGCACACCGCCGAGGTCACGACCCTCGGGTCGAAAGGCCCGGGCGATCCGGTCAACCTGGAGGTCGATGTGACCGTCAAATACGTCGAACGGCTCCTGACCTGGAAGGATTCCTAGATGCCCTTCGCCAAGATCGAAGATGCCGTCGCCGCAATCGGGCGTGGTGAGATCGTCGTCGTCGTCGACGACGAGGACCGGGAGAACGAGGGCGACCTCATCATGGCGGCCGAGTACGCCACGCCAGAGGCCATCGCGTTCTTCCTCCACCACACGTCGGGATACATCTGCGCGCCGGTCACCGAGGCCCGCGCGCACGAGCTCGGCCTCGACCTGATGGTGCGGGAGAACACCGAGTCGATGCGCACCGCGTTCACCGTGTCGGTCGACGTGCGCGCAGGCACCACGACCGGCATCTCGTCCCACGATCGGGCGGCCACCATCAAGTCGCTGGTCGATCCGTCGACGCGGCCCGCCGACCTCGCCCGTCCCGGCCACATCAACCCGCTCATCGCCCGCGAGGGCGGCGTGCTCAAGCGGGCCGGCCACACCGAGGCCGCCGTCGACCTCGCCCGGATGGCCGGCCTCTACCCGGCCGGCGTCCTGTGCGAGATCGTCGACGCCGACAAGATGGACATGGCGCGGGTGCCCGAGCTCGAGCGTTTCGTCGAGGAGCACGATCTGCTCCTCATCTCGATCGCCGACATGATCCGGTACCGGCGCAAGAACGAGAAGCTCGTCAAGCGTGTCGCCGAGGCCCGGATCCCCACCGAGTGGGGCGAGTTCACCTGCTACGCGTACGAGTCGCTCCTCGATGGCGAGGAGCATCTGGCGTTCACTCGTGGCAACGTCCAGGGCCAGCCCGACATCCTCGTGCGGGTCCACAGCGAATGCCTGACCGGTGACGTTTTCGGTTCGCTGCGATGCGACTGTGGTCCCCAACTCCAGGCCGCCATGGCTCGTGTGGCCGAAGCCGACGAAGGCGTGGTCGTGTACCTGCGGGGCCACGAGGGCCGGGGGATCGGCATCGGGCACAAGCTCCAGGCGTACTCCCTCCAGGACCAGGGTCAGGACACCGTCGACGCCAACCTCTCACTCGGTCTGCCCGTCGACTCGCGCGAGTACGGCATCGGTGCGCAGATCCTCGTCGATCTGGGCATCACCACGATGCGGCTGTTGACCAACAACCCGGCCAAGAAGGGCGGGCTCGCGGGCTTCGGTCTCGAGATCACCGACCGGGTGCCGCTCGAGTCGGTGCCGAACCCGGAGAACATCAAGTACCTGCGGACCAAGCGTGAACGGATGGGGCACCTCCTCGAGGGCCTCGACGACGTCCTCTGATGGCGAGCGGCGACGACCGGGCCGTTCGGCCACTCGGACTCGACGGCACCGGTCTGCGCATCGGGCTGGTGAAGGCCCGCTGGAACACCTCGATCGTCGATCGTCTCGAGGCCGGGGTCGACCGGGGACTCCTGCATCTGGGTGTCCCCGCGAGCGACATCGTGGTCGAGACCGTGCCCGGCAGCTTCGAGATCCCGATGGCGTGTTCGATCCTGGCCCGCTCCGGGAACGTCGACGCCATCATCACCCTGGGTGCGGTCATCCGCGGGGAGACCACGCACTACGAACTCGTGTCCGAGGGTGCGGCCAACGGCGTACAGCAGGTGCAGCTCGAGACCGGCATCCCGATCGCGTTCGG
>JBFIHN010000321.1:0-4238 GCA_041601775.1 Acidimicrobiales bacterium | reverse complement strand
GCGCCCCCGAGCCGGGGACGCATCGCGGCAGCGCTCGCCGAACTCCGTCCCGGGGTCACCGAGATCCACGTCCAGCCCGCGGTCGACACGCCGGAGGTCCAGGCGATCAGCGAACACGCGGCCGACTGGGTCGACGACCTCGTGTTCGTCACCGACGGCACGTTGGCCGACCTCATCGAAGCCGCCGGCGCCTCCACCATCGGCTACCGAGCACTGCGCGAGGCGCAGCGGACGACATGAGACGTGGGATCGCAGCCGCCCTGGCGCTGGCACTGCTCGTCGTCGCCGGGTGCGACAGCGACCGGCGAGCGATCTCTCGCGACGACCTGCCCGACGTCCCCGCCGATGCGACGGTCGCGGTGACGGTGGGTGCCGACGGATTCGACCCGGCCGAACTCGAGGTGACCACCGCCGACCTGGTCGAGTTCCGCAACGTCGGCGTCGAGGACCACGGGGTCCGCACCGAGGACCACGCGATCGACACCGGCCCCTTGCTCCCGGACGAGTTCACCTTGATCCTCTTCGACACGCCGGGGCGCTACACCGTCTTCGACACCGAGGACAGCGGGTCGACGATGACCGTCGTCGTCACCGCGCCGGCACGGCCCTAGCGACGCCGGGTCAGCCGGGTCGCTTCGACGCGCTCGCCAAGACGGCGACGAACTCCGGCGTCGTGAGCACGGGCAGCACCGACAGCAGGCGGCCGATGTTGCCGGTCACCTTGACCCAACCCTGCATGTAGCCCACGTCGAGGGTCCGCTCCCCCGCCACGACCGCAGCGAAGTCGGCGGGCTTGAGCGCCATCGTGAAGTCCGCGTCGTCGCCCGGGCCGTCGGCGACGACCCCGGCAACCGCGTCGTCGAGGACGACGTGGAACACCTCGGTGTCGGTCTTGCCCTTCCCGACCTCGAACTGGACCGTGGTCACGCCACACCGTCGAAGAGGTCGCCGGTCGACTCGTCGGACGAGACCTGGCTGCGGGCGAGGGTGTACTCGTCCCAGGGGTGGAGGGCACCCGCAACCGCACGTGGCAGGCCGAACCAGAACGGCGATGTGGGGTCGACCTGCGTGGCATGGGCGAGCAGCGCGTCCCAGCGCACGTCGCCGAAACCCTCCGTGGAGACCCGGGTGGTGATCCGGTGGTCCTGCGAGTCGCGTTCGAACCACGAGTCGTCGAAGGGCGAGTCCAGACCCAACTCCAGGAACTTCTCGTGCATCGCCACCATGCGCGCCCGCGACCAGGTCGTCCAGTACACCTTCGCCACCTGGTGTGGTTCGCCGGCGTCGGGATAGGCGTCGGGGTCGGCGGCCTTGTCGATCGCCGGCATGGTCACGTCGTGCACCATCAGGTGGTCGGGATGCGGGTACCCCTTCTGGTCGTCGCCGTAGGTCACCACGACCTGAGGCTTCTCTCGCCGGATGATCGCCACCAGACGGCCGACGGCCTCGTCGAGCGGGGCATTGGCGAAGGCCTCGGGCCGGGCATTGGCCTCGCTCTCGGGCATCCCCGAGTCGCGGTAACCCAACATCACGACCTCGTCGTAGCCGATGATCCGTGCCGCTTCGTCGAGTTCCTTCCTCCGCACGGCCTCCAGGTCCGCGCGGACCTCCGGCCGGTCCATCGCCGGATTCAAGATGTCGCCCTCCTCGCCGCCCGTGCAGCACACGAGCACGGTCCGGACGCCGTCGCGGTGGTAACGGGCGACGGTCCCTGCACCCTTGGACGACTCGTCGTCGGGATGCGCGTGCACGGTGAGCAGACAGCGATCGGTCACGGCGACAACGCTACCGACAGATGCCGCTACCGGTTGCTGTAGCGGTCGCTGCCGTCGTCGAGCGTCCAGGATCCGCCCCGACGGAGCCAGCGCCCACTCACGATGCCGCTGACCGTTCCGAGAAGTCCGCCGATGGGGAGCGCGACCTGCAACAACCCCGTCCGGATGATCGGACGGTCCATGCCGTTCGACTCGAACGAAGCCACGAGGTAGATGGGGATGGCGATCAAGAAGTAGGCGATCGCCGCGGACGACACCCCGATGGCGACCCCGAGCAGGATCGACCGGCCGAGCGGGCGCTTGGCTGGTTCGTCGACAGCATCGTCGTCGAGGGTCGTCTCGGCCATGGTGCCTGCACGGTAGTGCCGGGTCCCTACGATCCGGCTGTGCGCCTCCCGCCCCTCCTCGTCGCCCTCGGACTCCTCGTGGCTGCCTGCGGGGGTGGGGACGACGTCGGCGGCGACCGCGCCGAGCAGGCCCGGGCAGCCGCGCTCGATGCCGGACTCGACGAGGACGTCGCCGACTTCCTCGCCCTGGCGGCCCGCGGCCAGACCGCCGTCTACCAGGCGACCTATCCCGGACCCGACGCGGGCACGTCGGTGGTCGTCGCCAACCGGCCACCCGACCGACGCATCGACGTCGTCGCCGACGACGTCGTCGTGCAGGTGCAGATCGCGCTCGACGGCGTGGGCTACACGTGCCCACGCGACGACGAGGCAGGCGCCATCGTCACGTGCGAGCGGACCGACGCGATCGTCGAACCACCCGGCCTGTTCGGTACAGCGACGATGGAGACCCTCAGCGCGTCGCTCGCCGACCGGGTCGCAGACTTCGACTTCACGCTCGAGACGTCGGCCATCGCCGGCGTCGAGGCACGGTGTCTGGTCACGAACGTCAAGGCCGGCAAGGCGCGCGCCGAGCTCGCGGACAGCGGCACCATCTGCGTGTCGCCCGAGGGCGCCCTCCTCCGGGTGGCGCAGGGCGACGAGGTCATCGAGGCCACCGGCTACACGACGGAGATCCCGGCCAACACGTTCGTCCGACCCGACGCCGACGACGGCAAGTAGCCTCACGACGTGGACGACCCCGACCTCTGGCAGTGGGTGTGGCTCGGCGCCGCCCTGGTCTTCGGACTCGGCGAGATGGCCAGCCCAGGCTCCTTCTTCCTCGCGCCCTTCGCCATCGGCGCCGCGCTCGCGGCCGCCGCGGCGCTCCTCGGCGCCGTCATCGGCGTCAGCTGGCTGGTGTTCGTCGTCGTCTCCCTGGGTGCTTTCGCCGCGCTCCGACCGCTCGCGAAACGACTCGACGAGTCGGGAGGGAACCCGACCGGCGTGGGGGCCCAACGCCTCGTCGGCGAGCAGGCCCTGGTCCTCCAGGACATCCCCGCCGGACTCGACGAGGTCGGCCTGATCCGCGTCGGCCGCGAAGAGTGGCGAGCCCAGTCCCCCGACGGCACGGCCATCCCGCGCGACACCCGGGTCACGGTCACCGAGGTACGTGGCACCCGGGTGGTCGTACACCCGACACACCGAACGCTTCCCTCCTCCCCACCGGAAAGGCCCATCTGATGGCCCTCGTCGTCGTCCTCGCCGTCATCGGCATCCTGCTCTTCGCCTATGTGGCGGCAGGCGTCCGCATCATCCGGCCCTACCAGCGCGGCATCGTCGAGATGCTCGGCAAGTACCAACAGACCGTCGACCCGGGCCTGCGGATCATCATCCCGTTCGTCCAGACGATCCGTGCCGTCGACATGCGCGAGCAGGTGGTCGACGTCCCCCCGCAGGAGGTCATCACCTCGGACAACGTGGCCGTGTCGGTCGACGCCGTCATCTACTACGAGCCCACCGATCCGCAGCGCCTCGTCTACAACGTCGCCAACTTCATCCTCGCGGTGACCAAGCTCGCCCAGACGAACCTCCGCAACGTCATCGGTGACCTGCAACTCGACGAGTCGCTGACCTCGCGCGACAAGATCAACGTCGCCCTCCGCGAGATCCTCGACGATGCGACCGACAAGTGGGGCGTGCGCGTCGTCCGGGTCGAGATCCAGCGCATCGACCCGCCGCCGGACGTCATGTCGGCCATGCACGAGCAGATGAAGGCCGAGCGGACCCGACGAGCAGTCGTGACCGAGGCCGAGGGGCGCCGCACCGCGGCGATCACCACGGCCGAGGGCGAGAAGCAGTCGGCGATCCTCCAGGCCGAGGGCGTCAAGGCCCGGTCCATCCTCGAGGCCGAGGGTCGCGCCGAAGCCGTGCGGACCTTCGCCGAAGCCGAGAAGTTCCGCCAGCAGGCGGTCGCCGAGGGCGAGGCCGACGCCATCCGCAGCGTCTACCAGGCGATCCACGACGGGAACCCGTCCAACGACCTGCTCGCCATCAAGTACCTCGAAGCCCTCCAGAAGCTGGGCGACGGCCAGGCGACCAAGATCATCGTGCCGACCGAACTCTCCGGCGTCGCCGG
>JBFIHN010000320.1:0-4250 GCA_041601775.1 Acidimicrobiales bacterium | reverse complement strand
CGCGACCTGCGGTCCGGTCACCGACCGCCTCCGTTCCCTGCACCCCGACGACACCGTCCACAAGATCCTGGTCGAGGGCGAGGTGGCGTTGGCCGAGGCATACAAGGTGCGCACGGCGCCGACGTTGCTCGAGGTCGACCGGGCCGGTGCGATCGTGCACTCGGTCGCCGGCGCCGAACCCGTCCTGCGCTACGTCGACGCACTCGCGCCCGCCTGAGCCGCCCGAGCCCCAACGCGCCGACGAGCGCCGCGCGTCAGCCCGCTTCGATGCGGTACACGTCGCCGGTCTGGGACAGCACCACCAACTCGCCGTCGGGATCGACACCGAAGGAGATCGGGGTTCCGACGTCGACGTCGAACGTCCGCTCCGCGACCAACGTGGTGCCGTCGGTCCGGATCGCTCGCAGCGTGGGCTGACACAGGTCGGCGAAGAGATAGGCGCCCTGCAGGTCGGGGATCGCGGCGCCTCGGTAGACGAACCCGCCGGTGATCGAGCAACCGCCGTCGTCGTGGGAGTACTCGAACACGGGGAGCGTCGACCCCTCGGCCGCCGTGCCCTCGAAGGGGTGGGTGCCCTCGAGGGTGTTCCAACCGAGGTTCGCACCGAGCCCGGCGCCGGCCGACGCGGGCAGGACCGTGATCTCCTCCCAGATGTTCTGGCCGACGTCGGCGACCCACAGGTCGTCGGTCTCGGGGTCGAAGGCGATGCGCCACGGGTTGCGCACGCCGTAGAGGTAGATCTCCGGGGCGCCGCCGCCGTCGACGAAGGGGTTGTCGTCGGGGATGCCGTAGGCCTTGCCGTCGCCGGGGGTGGTCGGGTCGATGCGCAGGATCGATCCGAGCAGCGTCGACGGGTCCTGCCCGTTGCCCTCCGGATCGCCGCTGCTGCCCCCGTCGCCGAGCGCGATGTAGAGCATGCCGTCGGGTCCGATGTGGACGTCGCCGCCGTTGTGGTTGCTGTAGGGCTGCGCCACCTGGAGCAACGTCCGCGCGGTGCCGGGGTCGGCGGTGCCGTCGGCGAAGGCGTACTCGGCGATCATCGTGTCGCCGTCGGTGTCGGAGTACGAGACGTAGACGTGGTCGCCGTCGTCGCTGAACGCGAAGCCGAGGAAGCCGCGCTCGCCGTCGTCGGTGACCAGGTCGCGGACGTCGAGGGCGACGTCGCTGGTCGTCGCGTCGAGGATCCGCCCGGACTTCTCGGCGACGAACGGGGTGCCGTCGGGATGGATCCGGTAGCTGATCGGGACGTCGAACGAGCCGATGGACCGGACGGTGAGTTCGACGTCGCCCAGCGACCCGGACCCGATGCTGGACGTCGGCGACTCGTCGGCCGGGTCGGCCGAGAGCCCGTCGATCTGCCCGGCCGTCGTCGGTTCGTCGTCGGACGAACACGCTGCGGTGAACGCCACGAGCGCGGCGAGGGCCACGGCGACCCGGCGGGTCGCTGGCCCGAGTGCGGGGGTCATCGTGTGGCTCGCATGCGTCGGATCAGGCCTTCTTGGACAACGGAGATGAGCAGGTTGCCGTCACGATCCCACATGAGACCGCGGGCCAGACCGCGGCCACCGGAAGCGGACGGGGTGTCCTGGTCGTAGAGGATCCAGTCGTCGGCCCGGAAGGGGCGGTGGAACCACATCGCATGGTCGAGGCTGGCCATGAACACATCAGGGTCGTGCCACGTGCCGTGGGGAAGCAGTGCGGTGTCGAGCAACGTCATGTCCGATGCGTAGGTCACCAGGCAGGCGTGGAGGAGCGGATCGTCGTCGAGCGTCCCGGCCGCGCGCATCCAGACCCGCTGGCGGGGAGGCAACTCGGATCGACGGTCTTCTGGCTCCCAGTCGACGTAGCGCATGTCGATGGCCCGGGGCCGCTCGTACCAGTCGCCCAGCTTGTCCTTCATGTGGGCGTAGCGAGTGGCGAAGTCGGGCAGGGACTCCGGTGTCGGCGTGTCGGCCACCGGTGACTCGAACTGGTGCTCGAAACCGTCCTCCGGGGTCTGGAAGCTGGCCGACATGTGGAAGATCGCCTTGCCGTGTTGGATGGCGACCACGCGTCGGGTCGTGAACGAACGGCCGTCGCGGATCCGGTCGACCTCGTAGAGGATCGGGGTGCCGGGATCCCCGGAGCGCAGGAAGTAGGCGTGCAACGAGTGGACGGTGACCCCCTCGTCGACGGTTCGCGCCGCCGCCACCAGCGACTGCCCCGCGACCTGGCCGCCGAAGGTCCGCTGTCGGTCCTCGTCGGGGGACTGCCCGCGGAAGATGTTCATCTCGATCGGTTCCAGATCGAGGAGACGGACGACACCGTCGAGTGCACGTTGGTCCATGCGGTCCATCTTGGCGCACGGCCATCTCGCCCCACGGTGCCCGCCCGCCGGGCCGAGGCGCAGTGGGCCATCTGGCTCATGGATTTCAGTTCTGCCAGGGATGGGACGATGCTTGTCCGATGCGATGGGTGAAGGGGCGACTCGGCGACGTCGAATGGTGGCGAGCACTGCGGTACTCCGCGGTCTCGGTGGTCGGTGTCGTCGTGACCCAGGTGCTCCTCTTCGGCGCCCACGGGGCCTTCGGACTCGACGCGGTCCCCGCCAACACCCTCGCGGTGAGCGTGGCCGCCCTGCCGGTCTTCTTCCTCAACCGTGCGTGGGTGTGGCAGCTGAACGGACGCAGTTCGTTCCGACGTGAGGTGATCCCGTTCTGGGGCTTCACGCTGGCTGGGCTGGCGCTGTCGACGCTCGCCGTCGCCGTCGTCTCGTCGGTGACGTCGGCGACGCTCGCGGTGTCGGCCGCCAACATCGGTGCGTTCGGGGTGTTGTGGGTCGCCAAGTTCTTCGTGCTCGACGAGGTCGTCTTCGCCGCGGCTGCTGCCGCTGCCGGCGACGAGATGGTCGGGATCACGCCGTAGACCGGTGACGTCCTAGGGTCCGTCGCCGTGCCCAGCATGGACCCCGTCACTCTCGCCGCCGCCGAGTCGGCCCGCGGCTTCATGCCCCCGGACGAAGGCCTCGCCCTCTTCGACGCCGCGTCCGCGGTCGAGGTGGACGGCCCGTTCCTCGAGATCGGCAGCTACTGCGGCAAGTCGAGCATCTATCTCGGCGCCGCGGCCCGTGATCGCGAGACGGTGCTCTTCGCGCTGGACCACCATCGCGGGTCGGAGGAGAACCAGCCCGGCTGGGAGTTCCACGAGCCCGACCTGGTCGACCCCGACGTCGGACGCATCGACACGCTGCCCCGGTTCCGTCGTGCGGTCCACGACGCAGGCCTCGAACCCCACGTCGTCGCCGTCGTCGGTGACTCTCCCACGGTGGGGGCGCACTGGACCTCGCCGCTGGCGTTCCTGTTCATCGACGGCGGTCACGGACGGGAACCGGCCCACGCGGACTTCGACCGTTGGGTGCCCCACGTGGCGTCCGGCGGGACCCTCGCGATCCACGACGTCTTCCCCGACCCGGCCGACGGTGGTCAGCCGCCGTACGAGCTCTACCTCCGCGCGGTCGCCGGTGACTTCGAGCCGGTCTCGGCCACGGGTTCGCTGCGGGTCCTGCGCCGCCGCTGACGACCCCACCATCCCACGGCGACGACGAGGCTGAGCCCGCTGACCGCTCGAGCGGACGGTCCGTCCACGCCTTCGCGGAAGCGGAGTTCGACGGCATGAGTGCCGCTCGCGAGATCGAGCTCGACCCTCCCGTGGGCCGAGCGTCGGACGACGGTCTCGCGCCCGTCCACGGTCGCGTGCCACGACGGCGAGTACCCGAGCGCGAACTCGACCGGGCCCGTGACGTCGCGGACGACCTCGACGTCGTACCGGTTCACGTCGTGACCGACGACCCGGGAGATCCCGGTGAGGGCGAGCGTGCCGGTGGGCCGGTCGGGCCGGGACGCGATGCGCCACAGCGCCACGACCTCGGACTCGAGGAGGGGCTCGAGGTGCTCGCTGCCCCGGAGGAGTGCCGCCTTCTCCTCGTTCCCGGTCACGATGTGCGTGGCGCCGAGGAGCCGGACGTCGTCGATCCACTCGTCGACCGCCGCGCGCGGTGGTCCGTTGGACGCCACGCTCACGGTTCCCGAACCCGGCGCGTATTCGGGCCCGAACGGGGTGAGTGAACTCCGGTCGGCCTTCCACGCCAGCCAGCGCTGCGGCTCGGGGACGCCCAGGTCGTGGGACCGGCCGTCGACCCACGCGAACCGGGCGCTGTCGGGGACGTCGTCGGCGAGGATCTGGGCCGCAGCACGCAGGTCGTCGACGGGTCG
>JBFIHN010000319.1:0-4295 GCA_041601775.1 Acidimicrobiales bacterium | reverse complement strand
GCGGCTCACGGACGGACTCGACCGGACCGTGACCCGGACGTTCACCCTCATCGTCGAGAGCCCACTCCGTGTCGTCACGACCACGCTGCCGAGCGCGACGGTCGGCGAGTCGTACGCCTTCGTGCTCTCGGCAGACGGGGGTACCGGCCCGAGGACCTGGGCGATCAGTTCCGGGGCGCTCCCGGCCGGGCTGGTCCTGGCGGCTGACGGCACGATCACCGGCACACCGACCGGCCCAGCCGGGACCTACGTCGTCACCGTCGTCGTCACGGATGCCGCAGGAACGCAGGCCACCCAGGCGCTGAACATCGTCGTCGAGCACGGAACCTCGGTGCTGACGGTCGAACCCGTGCTCCTCCAGGTCGTCGGCATCTTGTCGGTCCGGATCGGCACCCTCCGCGGTCGACTCACGGACGCGAGCGGGAACGGCCTGGCGGGACGCACCGTCGTCTTCCACACCGGGATGGGCACGATGTGTGTCGGCGTGACCGACGCCGACGGCTACGTCGCGTGCACCCTGTCGGTGACCAACACGGCGCTCGTGATCGCCGCCTTGGGCATCAACGCCCGATTCGACGGCGACGACACCTGGAACGCGTCGTCGGGTCGCGGCCTGCTCGCCTGACCCACCGCCCGCCGGAGCGCGTGAGGGCCGCGAAACCGGGACGGGATGACGGGACCATCCGGGCACGTCGATACACTCGTACGTCCGTCTGTACGCCCGTTCCCAGTGGTTCTGTCCATCGGGAGAAACGAAATGGTCACGCTGTGAACTCCACCGTCGAAGCACTCGAGGACAACAAGGTCAAGGTCTCCGTGACCGTTGACGAGACGGAGTTCGAGGACGATCTCAACGCCGCGTTCAAGCGGATCGCCCAGGACGTGAACCTGCCCGGCTTCCGGCGCGGAAAGGCCCCGCGCAAGCTGCTCGAGGCCCGCATCGGCCTGGCCCCGGCGCGTGAGGAAGCGCTGCGCGAGGCGCTGCCGAAGTACTACTCCGACGCCGTCGTCGCGCACGACGTCGACGTGATCGCGCCGCCCGAGCTCGACATCACGGCCGGCCAGGAAGAGGGTCCGGTCACGTTCGAGGCCATCGTCGAGGTGCGTCCCGTCATCTCCATCGCCGGCTACGACGGGTTGAAGGTGACCATGCCGTCGCCCGAGCCCGACGCCGAGGAGATCGACGCGCAGATCGACCGCATGCGCAGCCTCGACGCGACCGTCGAGACCGTCGACCGTCCGGCCGACGAGGGCGACACGGTCGTCATCGACATCGTCGGCACGCTCGACGGCGAGGAGCAGGACGGCCTCACCACCGACGACTACAACTACGAGATCGGCTCGGGTGTCATCACGTCCGAGGTCGACGAGCAGCTCAACGGCGCGTCCGCCGGCGACGAACTCGACTTCGACGCGACCCACCCCGACGAGGACGAGGAGCGCCAGCTCCACTTCGTGATCTCCGTCAAGGAGGTCAAGGCCAAGGTCCTGCCCGAGCTCACCGACGAGTGGGCACAGGAGAACTCCGAGTTCGAGACCGTCGACGAGATGAAGGCCGACCTGGTCGAGCGGATGACCACCGTCCGCAAGGCCCAGGGTGCCCAGCAGCTCCAGGAGAAGGTGGCCGAGGCGCTCGCCGCGCTCGTCACCGACGACCTCCCCGAAGCGCTGATCGGCGGTGAGCTCAACGGCCGTCTCCAGGACCTGGGCATGCGTCTCCAGGCCCAGGGCATGGGGCTCGAGCAGTACCTGATGATGACGGGCCGCTCGCAGGAGCAGCTGATCGAGGAGCTCCGGGAGAACGCGGAGACCAGCGCCCGTGTCGACCTGGCCCTGCGGGCGATCGTGGTCGCCGAGTCGATCGAGTGCAGCGACGACGAGCTCGACGCCGAGATCAACGAGGTCGCCGAGCGCGTCGGTGAGAAGCCCAAGAAGGTTCGCACCCAGTTGGAGCAGAACGACCAACTGCCCGCGGTACGCTCTGACATCACGAAGCGCAAGGCGCTCGAATGGCTGCTCGACCACGTCGAGATCGTCGACGAGAACGGCAACAACGTCGATCGCAGCACGTACGAGCCTCCCGCAGACGACGCCACCGACACAGACACCGAAGAGGACGCAGCCGAATGACCCCAGAGCAGGTCGCACGCCACGACAACACCGTGCGCAACTACCTCGTCCCCACGGTCGTCGAGTCGACCAACCGGGGAGAACGTGCCTACGACCTGTACTCCCGTCTGCTCAAGGAGAACATCATCTTCCTGGGCACGCCGATCGACGACCAGATCGCCAACCTCGTCTGCGCCCAGCTGCTGCACCTCGAGTCGGAGAACTCCGACAAGGACATCAGCATCTACATCAACAGCCCCGGTGGCGACATCACCGCGCTGTTCGCGATCTACGACACGCTGAGCTTCATCAAGAACGAGATCAGCACGATCTGTTTCGGTCAGGCGGCATCGGCCGCGGCCGTGCTGCTCGCGGCCGGCACGAAGGGCAAGCGCCTGGCGCTGACCCATTCGCGTGTCCTGTTGCACCAGCCGTGGGGGCAGGGTGGCGGACAGGCCACCGACATCGAGATCCAGGCGCGCGAGATCATGCGGATGAAGGACCTGCTCAACCAGATCCTGGCCCACCACACCGGTCAGACGGTCGAGCGGATCGAGGCCGACACCGACCGAGATTTCGTGATGACCGCTCCCGAGGCGCTCGAGTACGGCATCATCGACGAAGTGATCGAGCGACGTGACGTGGCCGACACGACTGGACCCATCCGGGCCAACTGACCAGAACACCGAAGAGGGAAGCCGAGAGGGAAGGGGGACACCGTGGCGAAGTTCGGAGACGGGGGCGAACTCCTCAAGTGCTCGTTCTGCGGGAAGTCGCAGAAGCAGGTCAAGAAGTTGATCGCCGGTCCCGGCGTCTACATCTGTGACGAGTGCATCGACCTGTGCAACGAGATCATCGAGGAGGAGTTGGCCGAGACGTCCGACTTCCACTTCGACGAACTGCCCCGTCCTCGGGAGATCTTCGAGTTCCTCGAGGAGTACATCGTCGGTCAGAGCGACGCCAAGAAGATCCTGTCGGTCGCGGTCTACAACCACTACAAGCGCATCCAGTTCGGACACAACACCGTCCACGACGACGTCGAGGTGGCGAAGTCGAACATCTTGATGCTGGGCCCCACCGGGTCGGGCAAGACGTTCCTGGCCCAGACCCTCGCCCGCCTCCTCAAGGTCCCCTTCGCCATCGCCGACGCCACCGCGCTCACCGAGGCGGGCTATGTCGGCGAGGACGTCGAGAACATCCTGCTGAAGCTGATCCAGGCCGCGGACTACGACGTCAAGAAGGCCGAGACCGGCATCATCTACATCGACGAGATCGACAAGGTCGCCCGCAAGTCGGAGAACCCGTCGATCACCCGTGACGTCTCCGGCGAGGGCGTCCAGCAGGCGCTGCTCAAGATCCTCGAAGGCACCACGGCATCGGTCCCGCCCCAGGGCGGACGCAAGCACCCGCACCAGGAGTTCATCCAGATCGACACGGGGAACATCCTGTTCATCTGCGGTGGTGCCTTCGCCGGCATCGAGCGCATCATCGAGTCGCGCAAGGGACACACCGGTGTCGGCTTCGCGGCCGAGATCCGTGCCTCGAGCGACGCCGACGCCGCGGACCTCCTCCAGGACGTGCTCCCCGAGGACCTGGTCAAGTTCGGCCTCATCCCGGAGTTCATCGGCCGCCTCCCGGTCATCGGTGCCGTCGGGCACCTCGACCACGAAGCGCTGATCGAGATCCTGACCGAGCCCAAGAACGCCCTGATCAAGCAGTACCAGAAGATCTTCAGCTACGAAGACGTCGAGCTCGAGTTCACCGACGACGCGCTGACGGCGATCGCCGATCAGGCGCTGCTGCGGGGCACCGGTGCCCGTGGGCTCCGGGCCATCCTCGAAGAGGTCCTGCTCGAGATCATGTACGACATCCCGGGTCGCACCGATGTCGGCAAGGTCGTGGTCGACGAGGCCGTCGTACTCGAGAAGGTGCTGCCGACCATCGTCCCCAAGGACGACAAGGCCACTCGCCCCAAGCGCGCAGCTTCCTGACCAGTCCTGCATGGACTTCGCGGAAGCGGTCGCCTACCTCGACGACCACATCAACCTCGAGGCGACGGTCGGCGGCCCCACCGCCGGTGCCGTGCACGGGCTGTCGCTCGACCGGATGCGCGGTCTGGTCGACGTGCTCGGTGACCCGCAGGCCAGCGCACCGGTCATCCACATCACCGGTACCAACGGCAAGGG
>JBFIHN010000318.1:0-4303 GCA_041601775.1 Acidimicrobiales bacterium | reverse complement strand
TCGGCCTCGTCGTCGGCGCGGATGTGCGCGATGCCGTCGGTGTCCCGGATGATCGTCGTCGCCACGGCCACAGCATGACGCGTCGGGATCCGCGGGGGCCGGTGGCACAATGGCGCCATGCCGATGCGGCAGGACTGCAAGTACTTCGAATCTCGGAGCTATCCCAACGGTGACACCGTCCGGAAGTGCGATCTCGATCTCGCTCCCGAGGCTCCGTGGCGCTGCCCGGACGACTGCCCCGCCTACGCCCGCCGGTCCGTCGACGTCAACTGGAAGCACGGCACGCTGGTGACGCCGGCCACCCCCGACGAACCGAGGAGCCTGGCCGACGACGACGGTTCGATCGCGGCGCTGCTCGACGCTGCGGAGGACATCGTGAACGCTGCCGGACCCGGTCTGATGGCCGACGTCGAGCGAGAACGCGCCCGCGCCGCGCTTCCCCGCTGGAAGCGGATCTTCCGGCGACGCCGAAAGGGCGACGACTAGGTCGTCGACGGTTGCGGCAGGCTTGGGGAGATCGGGGCAGACGCCGGTAGAGTCGGTGGTTCCGGGGGCCAGAAACTGGCCCCGTTTCCGCGAAGAAGGCAAGGTTCGTCCCGCCCGATGAGCACCGAATTCACCATCGCCGCCGCTGGCGCCGTCCCCGGCCCCGACTGGCAGACCCAACGCCGCCGAGCCGCGGCCGAACGCTTCGCAGACGCTGCGTTGCCGACCGCCGAGGAAGAGGTCTGGCGCTACAGCCGCATCGGCGACCTCGACCTGACCGTGTTCCGTCCTGCGGACGGGACGGCGACCGATCTCGACCCGGCGATCGACGACCTGATCGCGATGGCGTCGCCGACGGCACTCGTCGTGGTGACCGTCGACGGCCGTGTCGTCCACCAGCGCGGCGGCGACGGCGCAGCCGCAGTCGTCGAGCCGGCGGACGCCGACGCCTCGTCGCTCGGCAACGCCCTCGACGGCGCCGACGACGCGCTCACGGCGCTCCACGATGCGTTCGCCACACCGCTCGAGATCGTGGTGCCCGAAGGCGCCGCCGGCGGCGAGGTCGTCGTCATCCACCAGTACCGGTCCGAGGGCGTGGCCAGCTTCCCGCGGCTCGTCGTCCACGCCGAACAGAACGCCGACGTCTCCGTCATCGAGGTGTTCACCAGCCCGGACGGTACGCACAACCTCGCCATCCCGGTCACCGAACTGCTCGTCGACCGTGACGCCACGCTGCGCCACGCCTCGGTCCAGGTCCTCGGCGACCTGACCTGGCAGATCGCCCGCGTGTCCTCGACCGTCGGGCAGAACGGCACGCTGACGTCGGGGTCCGCAGCCTTCGGTGGTGACTACAGCCGACTCCGGGCCGACACGGTGCTCGCCGGACGAGGCGCGCACGGCGACCTCTTCGCCGGGTACTTCGGCACCGGGAGCCAGCTCCTCGACTTCCGCACCTTCCAGGACCACGTGGCGCCGGACACGACCTCCAACCTGCTGTTCAAGGGCGCGCTGGGGGAGAAGGGTGCGTCGGTCTACACCGGGCTCATCAAGATCCGCCCCGACGCCCGTGGATCGCGGGCGTTCCAGACCAACCGGAACGTCAAGCTGTCCGAGGATGCGTGGGCCGAGTCGGTCCCCAACCTCGAGATCGAGAACAACGAGGTCCAGTGTTCCCACGCCTCGACCGTCGGTCCTGTCGACGCCGAGCAGCGCTTCTACCTCGAGAGTCGTGGCGTGCCCACGGGTCGAGCGGAACGACTGATCGTGAAGGGCGTGTTCGACGAGATCGTCGATGCGCTCCCGTTGGCCGGATTCGAACCGATGGTGCGGGCGCACCTCGACGCCGACCTGGAGAAGACCCTGCCGTGACGAGCACCCGTATCTGTACCGTGAGCGACATCGAGCCCGACTCGGCCATCCGCGTCGACGTCGACGGCCACCGCCTGGCCGTCGTGCGCTGCGGTGACGACATCTACGTCATCGGCGATCGGTGCACGCATGCCGACATCTCGCTCTCCGAGGGTGAGGTCGACTGTGCCGACGGCACGATCGAGTGCTGGAAGCACGGCAGCGCGTTCCGTCTCGACGACGGCGAGCCCGAGACGCTCCCCGCGACGAGGCCCGTCCCGACCTACACCGTCACCGTCGACGACAGCGGCGACGTCTTCGTGGAGCTGGGCGCATGAGCGAACTCGAGATCAAGGGACTGGCCGCAACCGTTGCCGGCAAGGAGATCCTCAACGGGGTCGATCTGACCATCCGCAGCGGCGAAGTCCACGCCGTCATGGGCCCCAACGGTGCCGGCAAGTCCACGCTGTCGTATGTGTTGGCCGGTCATCCGGCGTTCACGGTGACCGGAGGATCCGTGACGCTCGACGGCGTCGACATCCTGGCGATGGCGGCATGGGAGCGAGCCCGAGCGGGGCTGTTCCTCGCCATGCAGTACCCGACCGAGGTCCCGGGTGTCCGCCTGGACGAGATGCTGCGTGAGGCGGCCATCGCCGCCGGACGCGACGTCGACGCGGTCGCCCATCTGTTGGTGGCCGAGGCCGAGCGCATCGGCTTCGACGCCCGGTTCCTCGAGCGTCCACTCAACGTCGACCTCTCCGGCGGCGAGAAGAAGCGCAACGAGACGCTGCAGCTCGCCACGCTCCAGCCGAGCTTCGCGATCCTCGACGAGATCGACTCCGGTCTCGACATCGACGCGCTGCGCGACGTCAGCCGCCGGATCGAAGCCATGACCGACCAGGGCTTGGGTGTGTTGGCCATCACGCACTACCAGCGTCTGCTCGAGGAGCTCCGTCCGGACCACGTGCATGTCCTCGCGCAGGGCCGGATCCAGCGATCCGGAGGTCCCGAGCTGGTCGAAGAGCTCGAGAGCGAAGGATACGGAGCGTTCGGGGCAGCCCCGACCTGACCGACCGGTCCTCGCGCGACAAGGTCCGCATGCGTTGACGTCTGGTCATACAGTGGGGTGACTTCCCACTCGGGAACTCGGCGAATCGACAGGGGGAGCACCTCAGCTGAGGGTCGCGACGAGTGCCTGAGGACGACGACACCGGCCCCGTGACGGGGAGCTCCATCGCCGAGGCGATCGAACAGGGCGTCGTGCGCGCCGTCTTCCAGCCGGTCGTCGACCTCGTGTCCGAACGGGCCATCGGGTGGGAAGCCTTTGCCCGGGTCGGCGCGTCCGAGGCCGGGTTCGATGTGTGGATGCAGACCGCCACCGACGCCGGACTGGGCGCAGAGCTGCAGTACTCGGCGTTGCAGGCGATCGCGTCGAGCGGGACGCCTCCCGACGACGGCATCCTGTTCGTCAACGTCAGCGCCGACCTGTTGCACGACCCACGGTTCCTCGACGAGTGCACACACCTGGGCCCCCGACTGGCAGTCGACGTCCGTGGGGACGAGATCGATCTCCTGAGCGGCATCGATCGCTGCCTCGACTCGCTGGCCTCCGCCGGCATCCATCTCTCGATCGACGACACCACGGCAGCGAGTCTCTCGATGATCGCCCGGGTCCGACCCGCGTTCGTGAAGCTCGATCCGTCGGTCGTGCGGCGGGTCGTGGACGACCCGGTGTCCCGCTCGGTCATCCGGGCGTATCTGGCCTTCGCCGAGTCGGAGGACATCAGCGTCATCGCCGAGGGGGTCGAGCGGATCGAGCAACTCGGGGTCCTCCGCGACCTCGGGATCCGCTTCGCGCAAGGAGACCTGTTCGGCCAGCCGTCGGAGGCCTGGGAGCATCCGTCGACACGCCGGCTCCGGCCACCGGCGATCGTGGACGACCGTTGCGACGTCCACGAACGATTGGCGCTGGCGACCGACCTCCACGCGGTCGCCGAGATCGCCTGCGCCGAGCTCCGGGTCCGAGACGTCCTGCCCTCGGTGTACGTCGAGCGCGAAGGAATCCTGCGTTGCGTCGCCCAGATGGGGTACTGGCAGGTGCTCGACGGCATCCCGGTCAGTGACGGGGTCATGGCCCAGGCGTTTCGCACCGGGGAGACGCAGCTGGTCGACCCACGCGACGACCGCAGCTTCATCTCCGCTGGTCCGGGGCTCGTGGCCGAGCTGGCCATCCCGCTCCGGGTCGGCCGTCGGACGATCGGTGTCCTCAACGTCGAGTCGACCGGGCCCATCGACGACGCGCTCGTCGCCGACGCCCAACGGACCGCTCGGGCGATGGAGCAGCGACTCGAGTCGGTTGGTGCATCACTGGAACAGTCGGCACTCCATCGTCTGGCCCAAGCCAACGTCGAGCTCTCCTCCTTGACCGACGCCGCGCAGATCGAGCAGGCCTGTGCCCGGCTCGCGTGCG
>JBFIHN010000317.1:0-4344 GCA_041601775.1 Acidimicrobiales bacterium | reverse complement strand
TTGTTGGCTCGTGAGCACCTCGCAGCGGGTGTCGCACCCGTCGTGGTCGGCGTCGCCCCAGTGGGCGAACAGGCCGCGGTCGTAGCCCGAACGGGCGGGTTCGGCCTCCACCCGCAGCGAGTCCAACAAGGTGAGGTCCGCTGCGGACGGCTCCGTGCGGGGCAGGCCGTCCTCGAGTCCGGGGGTGGCCGCGAGCTCTGCCGAGCCGGACCGGGTGCCGCCCTCGGGGGACGCCTCCACCGTCGTCGTGGTCGTCGTCTTCTTCGTGCGGGTGGTGGTCGTCTTCTCGACCGTCGTGGTGGACGTCTCCGCCGCTGCCGACGTCTCGACCGGCGCCTCGTCCGGAGAACCGGCCAGTGCCGTGATGCCGACGATTCCCGCGAGGACCAGACCCCCGAGGCCTTGTGCCCACACGGGGAGTCCCCGGAACCGTGCCCAGAGACGCCCGGCACCGGTGCCGTTGCCCGATGGTCCGTCGCCGCCGGCACTCGGTGGTGGTGGCGGCGGTGGTGGCAGTGCGGTGTCGCTCATCGCTGAGCCTCGTTCCCGTGGTGAATCGGACGTCAGGGAGTCGAACGGCTCGGTGTCGGCTGTTCCGGACGGCTGCGGCGCACCGGGCCGTCAGTTTCCCGTCAGGTCCGCGATTCGACGTGCACGTCACCGACTCCTCTTCCGTCGACGATCGACGTGGGTGGATCGAGCGGCGCGGCCGCCCCGATACCGTGTCGCCCTGTGGAACCAGTGACCGAGATGGCACCGAGTGCGGTCGACGATCCACCGGGATGCCGGACCACGGGTTGCGGTTGGTATCACGGCGCGTGGCCCCTGCTGCGGGCCCTGGGCCTGGTGGCGACGCCCGACCGCCACGCCGAGTTCTTCGACCGGGCGCTGGGATCGGCAGCGGCCGCCGGACTGGTCGACGTGGTCGTCAGCGGGGCGGCCGACGACGCCATGCCCGCCACGGTGCTCGCCGCCTACCGCTCCCGCGGGGTCGCGCCGTCGATCACGGTCCTGGACCGCTGCGCCACGCCGGTCGAGCGCATCCGTGCGGCGCTGCCCGACGTCTCCGGCGTCGTGACCGACGTCGTGGCATCCGGGCCGGAGCGACGGTTCGAGGTCGCCTGTACGCACGGGTTGTTCCCGACGGTCCCGGTCGACCAGCGCACGCAGCTCGCGGCCGCGTGGGCGTCGATGCTCGTCCCGGGCGGCCGCCTCGTGACCACGACCAGCCTGTCGTCACCGGACGCGCCCGACGACCTCCGTTTCGACCCCGCCGCCGTCGATGCCTTCGCCGATCGGGCGGTCGCCGCATTCGAGGCCGTCGAACACCGGTCGGACGACGAGTGCTCGCTCGACGACGTGGAACGGATGGCCCGCCGGTGGGCCACCAACGCCGTCACCCATCCGACCCGCTCCGCCGACGAGATCGTCGACGTGTTGTCCGCCGTCGGCTTCGACGTCGACGTCCACGAGCAGCAGATCGCGGGGACGATGGGCGCTGCGACCGGGGGACCGTGGTCCGCCCGGACCGCCTGCTACGCCGAAGTGGTGGCGACCCGACGATGACGACCGACCCGCTCGAGCGCGTGCTCCGTGCGCTCCGCCCGTACTGGGCGGCCGAGGCCGAGATCTGCCGTGCCCATCTGGCCCGCCCGGACCGGCCGGTCGACGTCGACGTCGAATGGCTCGCCCGACAGGCGGCGAAGGAGCTGCTCGACGGTGTCATCCCGCGGATCGAGCGCGTCCGCGATGCCGCCGCTGGCGGTGCGACGCCGGCAGCGTTGGTCCGCGAGACCGCCGAACTCCACGAAGAGGCGGCGCACTTCGCCGCGTTCGCCGACGCCCACGATCTCGTCGCCGTCGGCGCCGGACTCCCGCCGCTCGACGCGAGCGACCTCGGCGCCGTCGTGGCGTGGCCCGCGAACGCTGCGCTGGCCGAGCTGCGGATCGAACACCGTCGCGTCCACGGGCGAGCGGGGGAGCTCGCGACCACGTTGACCGAAGGTGGTTGTTCGGCGTTGTTCGCCGTCGGCGTGGAACTCGAGTCGAGCGACGAGCCCCGGGACCGGGCCATCGCCCGGGCGTGTCGTGCGGTGTTCGACGACGAGGTCGAGCACCTCCGTTCGGGCCTCGACGACCTGGTCGCCGACGTCGCGGCCGTCGACGTCGACCTGGTGATCGAGTTGGCCGTGACGCAGTCACGGGCTCGCCTCCACATGCGTCAGCTGCAGATGGGGTCGCCGGTCGCCGCGCCGCGCCTGGAGGCCCTGCTCGGCGGCGCCGCCCTGGCCGACGATCTCGCCGACGTCGACGCCCGCCTCGGGCGCTCCCCGCTGGCCGAGACGCGAGCCACCGCGTGACCGAACGAGTCCGCGTCCTCCATCTGCTCGGGGTCAGCGACGACAAGCAACTGCGGGTGACCCGGCTGGCGGGGGACCAGGCGCGCATGCAGTTCCAGAGTGTGGGGAACGTCGAGATCCGCTCCCTCGTGGACGACGACACCTTCGACGTGGCGTCGCTCCTGGTGGGGGAGGTCGACAGCGACCCGCTACGACTCGACGGCTTCTCGGTCGTCCTCAACGCCGTGTGCGACCCGGACACGAACCTCGGTGCGTTGTCGGTCGTGTCGAGGATCGTCGGAGCCCTCGACATCCCGGTGTTCAACGACCCGGCGAGGGTGGCCGGGCTCACCCGGGACGCGGTCGCCGATGCACTCGACGGGATCGACGGACTGGTCGTGCCCCGGACCGCACGGATCCAGCCGGCTCGGGTACGCGACGTGATCGACATGGCGACCACAGCGGGACTGGCGTTGCCCGTCCTGGTGCGCGAGGCCGGTACCCACGGCGGTCACAAACTCGCCCTCGTCCGCGGGGAGGAGGATCACGATCTCCTCGAGCAGTTCGCCTACGACGGGCGCTGGTTCTACGTGACCGAGTTCGTCGACACCCAGGGGAACGACGGCCTGTACCGCAAGCACCGTGTGCTCGTGGTCGACGGCGAACCGGTCGCAAAGCACCTCATCGCGTCGCAGGGCTGGAACGTCCATGCCCGCGATCGAGCGTCCGTCGTCGACCACCCGGACCTGCGGGCCGAGGACGACGCGTTCGTCTCGGGTCTGCCACCGGCGATGGAGGCGGTCTTCCGGGCGATGGACGAGCGCCTGGGCCTCGACTACTTCGGTGCCGACTTCGGTCTGGACGAGAACGGCGCGGTCGTGTTGTTCGAGGCGAATGCGTGCGTCCGGGCACTGGTCGGCGATGCCACCCAGAGCGAGATCCCGTCGCATCACGCCGCGACCGAGCGCATCCGCTCACTGCTCCGGCGTCGGCTGCTCACCCTCGCCGGACGGGCCTAGGAATCGCGACGCCCGGTGCGAACTCGACGTCGGAGGCGTCGGGGGCCGACGCCCACGACGTCGAGAACGGACCTCAGACGACGGTGAACCGGACGCCGGCCTCGGCCATCCGGTCGATCGAGGCCAGCCCCAACGCCGTCGACGGGGTGAGGAAGCCGGCGCCGTCCGGGACGCCCGACGTCGGGTCGGCCAGCGCCAGCGCGGCTTCGCCGACCATGGTCGCCGTCGACTTGTACCCGGGGTGGCCGTCGGCTTCGGCGACCACGTCTTGGGTGGCGCCGCGGGCGTCGGTGGCCCGGATGTCCAGTCGGTAGCTCCACGCGTCGAGGTCCTCGGCCTTGGGGCCGGTCCCGGCCTTGGGCCCGACCCGCAGGAGCCACTTGGCCATGGGCCCGCGGATCTCGCTCGGAAGCCGTCCGGCGGCACCCATCCCGACCGACAGGACCGACAGCGCAGCCGCGGCCGCCGAGGCCGCAGGCTTCGGAACGGTTGCGGCGGTCACGGTGCCCTCCCGATAGCGGAAGTCGTCGGCGAAGAGCGGGTCGTCGGAGTCGCGGAGCAACGCGGCCGTCCGGTGCACCACCGCCGGATTGAGGAACGGTGACGGAAACATCGGCGCCAGCCACTGGCGGGTGGCCGAGTGCTTGCGGGGCCGGAGGTCGTAGCGGCCCTTCGCCGTCGACCCGGGTGGGTCGAGCAGGTAGGGGTCGGTGAGGTCCGCGCCGGGGCCCCGCTGGATGGCCTCGACGCCGCTGATGAAGGTCCCACCGGACACGGCGTCGGTGACCGACCCCATCGGCTTGGTCGACGACATCGAGACCGCGACATCGACGTCCACGACCGGATCCCCGGTGCGCTCGTGGAGCGTCTGCGCGGCGAGCAGCGCGCCCAAGTCGAACGGGAGCGCCTCGAACCCCGCGGTGGGGACGATCTTGGCGCCGGACTCGGTTGCCTCGTCGTCGTAGCTGTCGATCATGGCCTTGACC
>JBFIHN010000316.1:0-4344 GCA_041601775.1 Acidimicrobiales bacterium | reverse complement strand
GGTCCTGCGTCGCCGCGGCGTGTCGTTGCTCGCGTCGATGGCCGCCCTGGCGGTCGTCGGGTTCCTCGCCGTCGCCTGGGTCCATGCTGGCGAGACGACGGCGTTCGGGATCCCGACCGGCGACACGTTCAGCGCGCTGGCGACGGCTTTGAACGACGCCGGCACCGTGTTCTCGGAGGTGAAGGCGCCGACGGACGCACTCCCCGGTTTCCTGATCGCCTCGTCGGCGGCGGTGTGGGTGGGCGTCGCTCTCGCCGACTGGGCAGCGTTCCGCGTGGGAGCGTCGCTCGAGGCGACGTTGCCGTCGGCGACGTTGTTCCTGCTCACCGCCGTGCTCGGGGCCGACGTCGACCGCGTGCTCCTCGCGACCCTGTGGATCGTGGCCGTGCTGTCGTTCCTGTTGTTGCGGCGCGCCGACCGCCTCGGTCACACCGCCACCTGGGTCGGAGATCGCACGCGCACCGGACCGCGCTCGATGCTCCTCCTCGGAGGCGCCTTGATGGGGGCGGCCGTGCTCGTCGCCTCGCTCATCGGTCCGCGCCTCCCCGGGGCCGAGAGCGACGCCATCCTCTCCCTGACCGACATCGGCAACAGCGGACCGGGCACCCGGGTCACGGTCAGTCCACTCGTCGACATCCGGTCCCGACTCGTCGAGCAGGCCGACGTCGAGGTGTTCTCGGTCCGCAGCCCGGTGCGCTCGTACTGGCGGCTCACGTCGCTCGATCGCTTCGACGGGCGGATCTGGTCGTCCAACGGTTCGTACGGTTCGGCCAACGGCGACCTCGACGACGGTGTGCCCGTCGCCTCGGACCGGGTCACCTTCGACCAGTCGTTCTCCATCAACGCCCTCGCCCAGATCTGGCTTCCCGCGGCGTACGAACCACAGGCGGTGGCCACCGCCGTCGACCTGCGCTACGACGAGGTGTCGGGAACGATCATCGTCGACACCGACATCCCCACGTCGGACAACACCGACTACCGGGTCACCTCGGCACTGCCCCAACACGACGCTGCTGCCCTGGCGACCGCGTCGGCCGAGATCCCCGCCGACATCGCCGATCGCTACCTCGACCTCCCGGACGACTTCCCGGCCTCGGTGCGATCGCTGGCCGAGGACATCACTGCCGGGTCGGCATCGTCCTACGACGCAGCGCTGCGGCTCCAGGACTTCTTCCGTGACAACTTCACCTACGACCTCGACGTGGGCGCCGGGCACAGCGAAGCGGCGATCGAGCAGTTCGTCCTCGAACTGCGCCGCGGCTACTGCGAGCAGTTCGCGGGCAGCTTCGCGGCCATGGCCCGCAGCCTGGGCATCCCCGCTCGCGTGGCGGTGGGGTTCACCCCGGGCAACAGCAACCCCGTCGATCCGACGCTCTACCGGGTCCGCGGCGAACACGCCCATGCCTGGCCCGAGGTGTTCCTGGGCGAGTACGGCTGGGTGATGTTCGAGCCCACTCCGGGACGTGGCGCCCCCTTCACCGAGCAGTACACGGGTGTCACCGAATCACAGGTGTCCTCGGGCGGCGACGGGACCACCGCCACCACCGCGGTCTCGCCACCCTCGACCGAGGCGACGACGTCCCCGGGAACGGCACCGCCCGGACGGGACACGGTGAACCCCGACGAACTCGAAGCCGGCGGGATCGACAGCGCCGAGGAGCAACCGAGCACGAACCCGTGGTTCGGACGGACCGCGTGGGCCGCCGGGCTGCTCGTCGCGTCGGTCGCGCTCTACCTCGTGGCGGTGGTGGTCGTCACCGCGGTGCGTCGTCATCGGCGGCGACGCGCCGCGGTCGAACCGGGCCAACAGGTCGCGCTCGCGTGGGACGACTCGATCGGCGCGATCCAGCGTGCGGGGGTGACGATCCGGGACGCCCAGACCCAGACCGAGGTCGCAGCGCGTGTGGCCCAGCGACTGCCCGGTGCGGCCGAGCCGATGGCGCTGCTGGCGGCGGCGGTGCAGTCCACCACCTACGCCCCGACCACACCGTCATCGGAGGACGGCGTCGACGCCCGGGCGCAAGCCGTCGAGGTCGAACGCGTGGCCAAGGAGTCGATGTCGCGGACGGACCGACTCCGTGCCCGTTTCCATCCTCGCCGCCTCCGGGACGGCTGAACCGCTTTTCGGGCAGCGACCCGGCGGAGGGTTACTCCTCGTTCCGCTTGAAGCGCTCGCGCATCTTGTCGGACGAGGACCCGAGCACTTCGCGCAGGCCGTTGCCGGCCTTGAGGGTCTTGGTGACCGACTCGAGCCCGGCGCGGCCCATCTTGCGGGCGTTGCGTTCGATGACGAGTGCGCAGGCGAGCATCACCAGGAAGCCCCCGAAGGCCAGATACCAGACCGGGAGGGCCAGCACGAGCGCCGCCAGGCCGACGACGAAGCCGACGAGCGAGAGCTTGATGTTGCGCCACGCGTGCTTGTAGAGCGTGGTCTCGCTCACCTCGCGGGCGAAGGCCGGGTCGTTCTCGTAGAACTCCCGTTCGATGTCCTTGAGGATGCGCTCTTCGTCTTCGGAAAGCGGCACCTGACACCCCTTCTCGGCCAATCGTGCAGCAGGTCTGCTCAGTGGCGTCATCTTCGCACACGTCGGCGACGTCAACAACGCGCTCCCCCCACTCTACCGGCGGGCTCCGGTCCCGTGTCCGGGCGGGTCGTCGTCGTCGACCTCGGACGCAACCGACTCGGGGCCCCAGGGCCGTTCGCCGGGACGCGCGGCACGCGGATCGCCGAGCAGGGTGGCCGGGCGGAGTGCATCGCTCCCGAACCGCCCCCGCACTGCGTCGACGGCCTGGGTCACGGCTTCCCACGCGGCGCCGTCGGCTGCCGGCGCGGTGTCGGGGGTGCGGGCCAGGTCGTCGAGCGACAGTTGACGGGGCGCATCCGCTGTCAGGTTCGTCACGGAGACACCCAGCAACCGGACGCCCGGCCGGACGTCGACTTGATCGAGCAACGCCGACGCGGCGCGGACGATCGAAGGGCCGGAGCCGATCGGGCCGGGCTGGGTCGCCGATCGGGTGATCGTCGAGAAGTCACCGAAGCGGACCTTGATGCTCACCGTGCGACCCGGGAGCCCGTGGTGGCGGACGCGGTCGGCGACGGCGTCGGCCATCCGCACGAGGTGCACATGGAGGCGATCACGGTCGTCGATGTCCTCGGCGAAGGTCTCCTCGTGGCCGATCGACTTCGGCTGGGCGTCGGGCACTACCGGGCGCTCGTCGACGGCATGGGCGAGCGCGTGGAGGTGCCGTCCGCTGGCATCGCCGACGGCACGGACGAGCGTGTCGAGTTGCAGCGCCTCGATGTCGGCCACCGTGCGAACACCCAGCCGCTGGAGCTTCTCGAGCGTCTTGGGCCCGACACCCCACAACGAGCCTGCCGGCAGGGGTCGCAGGAACGCTCGCTCGTCGCCGGGTCGTACGACGGTGATGCCGGTGCCGGGGATCGGCCCGTCGATCGACGGACGCGGCTTGCCGTGCTCGGTGGCGAGCTTGGCGAGGAACTTGTTCGGGGCCACGCCCACCGAACAGGTGAGGCCCTCCTGGTCCTCGATCCGGTCGCGGATCCCCTGGGCGATACGGACACCGTCGCCGTGGAGTCGCCGGACACCGGTCACGTCGAGGAACGCCTCGTCGAGGCTCAGCGGTTCGACCAGCGGGGTGATCCCGCGGAAGACCTCCATGATCCGCCCGGACACCTCGCCGTAGAGGGCGTGATCGCCGGGCAGGAACACGGCATCCGGGCACAGCCGTCGCGCTCGCAGGGAGGGCATCGCGGAGCGGACCCCGAACGCCCTGGCCTCGTACGAGGCAGCGGCGATGACCCCGCGGGCGCCGGTACCCCCGACGACCACGGGCTTGCCCCGCAGCTCGGGACGGCGGTGTTGCTCGACCGACGCGTAGAACGCGTCCATGTCGACGTGCAGGATCGTGCGGACCGTCGCCGCCACCACGACTCGCTCAGTCCAGACGGATGACGGATGACCCCGTGCGCGTGTCACCGTCGACCCGGTACCGGAAGGATCGGGCATCCGTCCAGCGCTCGCCCAGCCACGCGAGCATCGGCTCGCGTGCCGGCACCCACGAGGTGTCGAGGCACGCCCGGCAGCCGTCGAGGTCGAGCCAGGCGGCGTCGACCACGATCCCGTCGGGGTCGTCGACGCTGATCACGCCGTCGAACCCGACGGCGCGGTGCACCTCGACCTGGAGGACCCAGCCCATGTCCGGCGCCTCGGCCTCGACCCGCCACAGCGGACCCTCCCACGCCGAGACGAGCAGCCCGGTCTCCTCGTGCACCTCACGGGTGAGGCCTTCGAGGATCTCCTCGCCCGGATCGACGACCCCGCC
>JBFIHN010000315.1:0-4347 GCA_041601775.1 Acidimicrobiales bacterium | reverse complement strand
GTCGGTGTCGACCTCTTCGAGGACCCGGCGTTCACGGTCCCGATCGAGGGCGCCGTGATGACCGCGCAGATCACCATCACCCAGTCGTCGGTGCCCAGCAAGGTCGGACAGTTCTTCTACGTCGACTGCACGACCGACGCCAGCGGACACTGCGACTTCGTGTTCGACTCGAAGTTCGCCTACGCCGACCAGGTGTCCTTCGACGTCGTGGCCGCCGGGATCGACACCGCGTACGACTTCGGTGACTTCACGCCACCCGTCCTGATCGATCGCCCGTGACCGCCGCGCGCCGAGGCCGGGACGACGGGGCGACGCTGGTCGAGATGTCGATCGTGGCCATCTTGGTGTTCACGGTCCTGCTGGCGATCCTCGAGTTCGGTTCGCTCTACCGCGACAGCCTCACGGCCACCGACGCCGTCTCCGACGCGACGCGGATCGGCGCCATCATGGGCCCCGACGTCCAGCCCGACGGTTCGACCGCCGACTACGCCATCGTCCGAGCCGTCCGCGAAGGCCTGGCATCGCTCAACGACTCGTCCGTCCAGTACGTCGTCGTGTTCAAGGCCACGGGGTCCGGCGACGACGCCGAGAGCCAGGTGCCTGCGGCCTGCCGCAACGGCACGTCGATCAGCGGCATCTGCAACTCGTACGCCGGACCGGCAGCCTTCGGTGCGGTCGAGGCGGGCAACGTCGCCTACTTCACCTGCAGCGCGATGAACCCGGCCGCGTGTCCCTGGAATCCGACCACCCGCAAGGACGGGCCGACCTCGGCCCAGGTCGAGACGCTCGGGGTGTACGTCAAGATCCGTCGCGGTGGGCTCACCGGGCTCTTCGGCGATGACTGGACGATCACCCGGGCGTCGACCATCCGCCTCGAACCGGGGGTCCTCGACCCGTGACCATGCCGTCGAGACGCCACCGTGTCCGCCGGAGCGAGCACGGGATCGCGCTCATCGAGACCGCGCTGATCCTGCCGCTGGTCTTCCTGCTCTTCGTCGGCATGGTGGAGGCCGGCGTGGCCTACCGCGACAGCAACATCCTGGCCCGGGCGACGCAGCAGTCCGCTCGGTCGAACGCGCGGCTCGCCGACAACAGCTTCGCCGACTACGAGTCGCTGAAGTCCCTCGAGTCCGGGCTCGCCGCCCTCGACGCGTCGTCGATCTCGAAGGTGATCGTCTACGACGCGTCGGCGTCCGGGGACTCCCCGCCGGCGAGCTGCCTCGCCATCTCCCGACCGGACGACATCTCGGTGCGGGGCAACGCCAGCTGCAACGTGTACTCCGCCACGCAGGTGGCGGCCGACGACCCCGGCCAGTTCGGGTGCGCCGGCGGTTGGGACACCAACTTCTGTCCGACGACGCGCACCCGGGGCGGGAACAACCCGACCAAGCTGGGCGTCTGGGTCGAGCTCGACTTCGACAAGGTGACCAAGGTCCTGCCCGGCTCGCTGTCGTTGACCCGCGCCGCCGTGTACCAACTCGAGCCATGCGTGGCAGGTGATCCGACATGTTGAGACGCTTCCGTCCTCGCCCTCGCCCTCGCCGGGGCGACGAACGAGGCTTCTCGCTCGTCCTGACCGCCCTGTTGCTGGCCGCCCTGATGGGCATCGCCGGGCTGGTGGTCGATCTCGGGTCGTGGCAGGTCGAGGCCAGCCGCATCCAACAAGCCGCCGACGCGGCCGCGCTCGCCGCCGTGGTCCGGCTCCCCGACGGCGAGACCGCCGCCACCACGCGGGCCCTCGAGGTCGCCCGGGACAACGGCTTCGACGACGCCGACCCGGACGTGGCCGTGACCGTGCGGGTCCTCGGTGGCGAGAGCCTCGAGGTCACGGTGACGAAGTCCGAGGTGGCCCAGTACTTCACGGCGGTGGTCCGCGGCGACGACCCCCCGACGATCACCCGCCGCTCGACCGCCCAATATGTCCAACCGGTCCCACTCGGCAGCCCGCGCAACTACCTGGGCACGAACCAGTTGCTCGCGTCCGGGCCGAACCCGACCTCGGGCGACGGCATCGAGAACTTCTATCTGGCGGTGTCGGGTGAGTGCACCCGCCGTGAGTACGGCGACCGGATCACCGGCATCGCCATGAACAACCAGTCGACGCCGAACCACTCGTGCGACCCGGGGGTCGGTGGCACGGTGGCCAACCCGGAGGCGACCGACCAGGGATACCTGTTCACGGCCACGGTGCCCGAGACGGCCGGGTCGACGCCGGTCGCCATCCAGATGTTCGACGCCCCCACGTGCACGAACAGCGGCGCCGCCGTGCGGATCTTCGGCGAGGAGATCGCGCCCCACGCCACGAACGTGACCGTGCGGCGCTTCGACGACCTCGACCCGCTGGCCGGCACCGTCGTCAGCACGCGCACCTTCGAAGGACACAACTCCACCACCGGACAGTGCCGCTTCGGTCTGGCCAACGCGCCCGACCTGACATGCGGGCCGGAGCTGCCCCTGCTCAGCGGCCTCCGGGAGTGCTGGACCACGATCGCGTTGCTGGTCACCCCGGGCGAGTACACGATCCAGGTCGACCCCGTCGCCCCACCGGCCTCGCGCGACCAGAACACCCGCCACAACGTGTTCTCGCTCCGGGCCAAGACCGGCCTGACCTTCGCGCCGTGCACCAGCGACCTCGCCGTCCGTGACGGCCTGCTCCCGGCCACGCCACCGTATGCGCCCACCTGCACGCAGATCTCGGGGCTCGAACACCTCCCGATCTATGCGCGTGGCAACAACAGCCCGATCTTCTACCTGTCCTCCGTCGACGCCCGGCACAACGGCAAGACCATGCAGGTCACGTTGTACGACGCGGCCGAAGGTGCGTCGACCATCAGCCTGCTCAACCCACTCGGGGGCACGGAGCCCTTCACCTGGGAGGTGCTCTGCGCCGACGGCGCCACGCCGTCGGGCGGGTGCCCGGGTGAGGCCGGCCCCACCGGCGGGCGCACCGGGGGACCGACGACGGCCGTCTCGGTCTCCGGCACCGGGACACAGCCCTTCGCCAACAACGTCCAGAACGGCAAGTACTCCGACCGACTCCTGCGGCTGACCCTGAAGATGCCCGACGACATCGCAGCCGCCTACAGCGGACGGACCTGGTGGAAGATCCAGTACGGCGGTGCCTTCACCGGGGACCGCACGACCTGGAGCGTCCGACTCCTCGGAGATCCGGTACGTCTCATCCCCAACATCCCGCCCACCACCACGGCCGTCCCCGGCCCCTGACACGTAACCCGACCTCGCATCGACGGGTCGGCTAGACACAACGTGTCCAGACGGGCGCGCCCGTCCCGCGACCCTCAGGGAGACAGTTCATGGCCGTCCGCATCGTCACCGACTCGTCCTGCGACCTCGACGCCGCCGACTGCGAGCGACTGGACATCGAGGTCGTGCCGCTGTCGATCCGCTTCGGCAGTGACGAGTTCGAGGACCGCACCGAGCTCTCGGTCGAAGGCTTCTACGGGCTCATGGCCGAACGCGACGAGCTCCCCGAGACCGCGGCCCCCTCCCCCGGCAAGTTCGAGGCCGCGTTCCGTCGCCAGCACGAGGCCGGCGGCGACGCCGTGGTCTGCATCAACCTGTCGTCGGACCTGTCGGCCACCATGGCGGCCGCCGAGCAGGCGGCTCGCCTGATCGGCGACGACTTCCCGGTCCACGTCGTCGACTCCAAGTCGATCACGGCGGGCCTCGGCACGCAGGTCCTCCTCGCTGCCGAGGCCGCAGCCGGTGGCGCATCGGCCGACGAGGTGGTCGCGCTGGTCGAGGAACTCCGCACTCGCACCCGCGTCGTCGGTTGTCTCGACACCCTCGAGAACCTCAAGAAGGGCGGCCGCATCGGCGGCGCCCAGGCCATGCTCGGGTCGCTGTTGTCGATCAAGCCGATGATCGACATCTCGACCGGCGTGGTCGAAGAAGCCGGCAAACACCGCACCCGCAAGAAGTCGATCCAGGCGATGCGCGACATGATCGGCGACACCGCGGAGGTCGAACACCTGGCGATCATGCACGGCATGGCCCCGGACATCGGGCTGATGACCGACCTCCTCGACGGCTTCGAGCACCGGCTCGGCCACATCGGCGCGGTGATCGGGTCGCACGGCGGGCCGCGGGTCATCGGCGCCTGCTGGCTCGAGAAGTCCTAGCTCCGGGGCGTCGCGTCCGGGACGCGACGCCGTGTCGGAGTACCGTCAGTGTTCGTGTCGGAGCATCCCACCCGCCCGACGCCGGTGACCACAGCGCACGCGCCCGACGATCCTGCACCGGCGCCGAAACCGAACGAGCCCCGCTCGTCGCCGACTGAGCCTCCCGCGGACACCGACCCGGCACCCCCACCGCGCGATCCCGGCG
>JBFIHN010000314.1:0-4358 GCA_041601775.1 Acidimicrobiales bacterium | reverse complement strand
TGCCATTCGATCGTCCATGCCCGCCGCCCGATCCCCGTCGTCCGCCGCCGATGTCGAACCGACCATACCGAACATCTCGGACGCCCTGGGCCGACGAGTACGGTGCCACGCGGGCAGTGCCCTGGGGAGTTCTTGTCAGACCCCCTGAGCACACTGGGGGCATGAATGTGAATCCTACGCAAGCCCCTCGCTACGCTGACCGGCTTCTATCCGTCCTGCCCCGTCCAGGGGCTCCGGCACCCGCCGGATCCGAAGGAAGGTGTTGATAGGCATGCGCGCCTATGAACTCATGGTCATCATCGACGGCGAACTCGACGAGTCCGCCGCCACCGCTCAGGTCACGCAGATCGAAGGGCGTCTGAACGAGGTCGGCACGGTCGGTTCCACCGACTTCTGGGGCCGCCGCACGTTCGCCTACGAGATCAACCACAAGACCGAGGGCTCCTACGTTGTCTTCGAGGTCCTGGCTGATCCCGGTGCGCTCGACGGCGTCGAGCGCTCGCTGCGGCTCGCGGACGAGATCGTCCGCCACAAGGTCATCCGCCTTCCGGACCACGAGGCCGCCAAGCGCGGTCTCATCGGTTCGGCCGCGGCTGAGTAGAGGAGAGCTCCATGGCATTCGACAACACCGTCACGGTGATCGGCAACGTCACCCGTGACCCCGAACTCCGGTACCTCAACAGCGGCACCGCGCTGGCCAGCTTCGGCATCGCGTGGAACAACCGCTACAAGGACCGCAACGGCGAGCAGGTCGAGGACACCTCGTTCTTCGACGTGACCTGCTGGCGCGACCTGGCCGACAACGTCGCCGAGTCGCTCTCCAAGGGCGATCGGGTGATCGTCTACGGCAAGCTCGAGCAGCGCTCGTGGGAGACCCAGGAGGGCGAGAAGCGCTCCAAGGTCGAGATCGTGGCCGACGAGGTCGCCCCCTCGCTCCGCTGGGCCACCGCCCAGGTCAACAAGATCCGCCGCGACGGACCCGCTGGTGGCGGTGGCGGCAACGCCGGCGCACCCCCGGCCCGCAACGAACCACCTGCCTACGACGACGCCGAGGAGCCCTTCTGATGGCCGCCCGCCCCCGCCAGAACAAGAACAAGGACAATGCTCGCCGCTCCAAGAAGCGGATCAGCATCCTGACCCAGGAGAAGGTCACCTACGTCGACTACAAGGACGTCAACCTCCTCCGTCGTTTCCAGTCCGACCGGGCCAAGATCCGTGCCCGTCGCGTGACCGGCAACAGCACCCAGCAGCAGTCCGAGGTCGCCATGGCGATCAAGAACGCTCGCGAGATGGCGCTGCTCCCGTACACCAACCGCGTCACGCAGCAGCGTGGCGGTGGCCGTGGCCGTGACGGCGACCGTCGTGGCCGCGACGACGATCGTCGCGACGACCGTGACGACGCGCCGGTCGACGAGATCGACGAGACGACCGATTCCGCGACGTCCGGCGACGACACGCAGTCCGACGTCACCGATGACACGACCGAAGAGGTGGACGCATGAAGGTCATCCTCCGTTCCGATGTCGACCAGGTCGGCAAGCGCGGCGACCTCGTCGACGTCAGCGACGGGCACGCCCGCAATCACCTGATCCCCAAGGGTCTGGCGATGCGTGCGACCCCGTCCGCCGAGGCCCAGGCCACGCACATGCGCAAGGCCGCGGAGTCCCGCGACACCAAGGCCGTCGAGGCTGCCCAGGAGATCGCCACCGCGATCGTCCCCAAGACCATCACCGTCACGGCCAAGGGCCACGACGGCGGTGCGCTCTTCGGGGCCGTGTCCGAGACCGACATCGTCAACGCCGTCAAGGCCCAGACCGAGATCGAGCTCGACCGCAAGATCATCACGATCGACGAGCCGATCAAGGCAGCCGGGACCCACTACGTGATGGCCAAGGTCCATCACGAGGTGCAGTTCCCGATCACCATCGAGGTCATCGCCGAAGGCGACGAGTAGCGAAACGTCGGCGGTACCGTCATTTTGTGACGGAATTCACCGTCTCGACATCGATTCGTCGCCAACGAACGTTGAAATCGGGCAAATCGCCCACAGTTCTCCACAGTTTCCACAGACGTATCCCCAGACTGCGCCCCTAGCGCCCCACAGGGTGGTGGCGCGAGGGTGAACAGCCAGAACGCCGTTCACCCCCAGTCCCCCCGTCTTCGTAGAGGACCGCTCGATGTCCAGTCCTGCCTTCGACTCTGATGCAACGCGCCCGAACCGCCCCTCCGGGGGCGGCGGGCGGGTGCCGCCGAGCGACCTGATCGCCGAGCAGAACCTGCTCGGCGCCATGATGCTGTCGAAGGAAGCCATCTCGGCGACCGCGCCGATGCTGCGGCCGGACGACTTCTACAAGCCGGCGCACGCCCACGTCTTCGACGCCATCCTCAGCCTCGACTCGGCCGGCGAACCGGCCGACCCGGTCACCGTGGCCGACGAACTCGGCCGGGCCGGGGTCCTCGAGTCGATCGGTGGCCGGTCGCTGCTCGCCGACATCGTCACCACCGCGCCGGCGGTGAACAACGCGCCCCGCTACGCCAAGATCATCGCCGACCACGCACTCCTGCGGCGTCTCATCGGCATCGGCGGCGAGATCTCCGAGATCGGCTACGACCTCCCCGACGACGTCGACAAGGCCGTCGACCAGGCCGAGTCGCTCGTCTACGACCTGGGCCAGCGTCGGGTCACCGACACCCTGGTCCCGATCGAGGGCCTGCTGTCGGACACGCTCGATCGCCTCGAGGCCCTCGTCGAGCGCGGCGACGCCATCACCGGTCTGCCCACGGGCTTCGTCGACCTCGATCGGATCCTGTCGGGGCTCCAGCCATCGACCCTCAACGTCATCGGCGCCCGACCGGCCATGGGCAAGACCTCCTTCGCCCTCAACCTGACCGCCAACGCCGCGTTCCAGTCCCGACGTCCCGTCGTGTTCTTCAGCCTGGAGATGGGCAACATCGAGCTGACCCAGCGTCTGTTGTGTGCCGAGGCCCAGATCGACTCGACCAAGGTGCGCGACGGCCGTCTCCAGGACGCCGAGTGGGATCGCATCGCCCTGGCGGTCAGCCGCCTGGCCGATGCTCGCCTGTACCTCGACGACAACCCCAACACCACGGTCATGGAGATCCGGGCCAAGGCCCGGCGACTCAAGTCCCAACTCGGTGACCTCGGCATGGTGGTCATCGACTACATGCAGCTGATGCAGGGCCGTAGCCGGGCCGAGTCCCGCCAGGTCGAGGTGTCGGAGATGTCCCGTGGCCTCAAGATCCTCGCCCGTGAACTCGAGTGCCCGGTCGTCGCCCTGTCGCAGCTGTCACGGACCCTCGAGTCGCGCACCGACAAGCGTCCGATGCTGGCCGACCTGCGTGAATCGGGATCGATCGAGCAGGACGCCGACGTCGTGATGTTCCTCTACCGCGACGAGGTGTACAACACCGACTCGCCCGATCGGGGCATGGCCGAGGTCATCATCGCCAAGCACCGCAACGGCCCCGTGGGCAAGGTCAACCTGGCCTTCCGCAACCACCTCACCCGCTTCGACAACATGGCCCAGCTCTGACCGACCTGCTTTCCAGCGGGCGAATCCGGAGTTTTCGCAGTTGAGCTGGAGTCGGCGCGGCAAATCTCGACGTACGGCGGGCAATCTGGACTGCTCTCGCGTTGGAAACTCCCGCGTGTCGCAGCCATCGATTGTCCCCTTCATGCTCGATCGTTGGTCGTTCGGATCGATCCGCACAGAACGCTCGGCATGGGCGTTCTGTGCGGCCGGGCTACGACGGCCCGCGCATCGCGACGCCTGAAGGGCTGCTGGTGCGAACTCGACGTCGGAGGCGTCGGGGGCCGACGCCCACGACGTCGAGAATGGGCGGGAACGATGGATGCAATGCTGCATTTGCCGCATCTGCTGACACAGCGGGCATCGATGACCTAGGGTCGGACCTCGGGTTCGTCCTGCAACGGGTCGGCAGTCGGCGACGAGTCTCACATACCGGTCGAGATCGTGCGCGGGCACGGATCTCGGCACTGGATCCTTTCCACGAACGTTGCTTTCGGCCGTCCCGAGGCCGGAGGTGTGAGAGCTTTCGCAGCAGCAGAGCGTTGTTGCCATCTCGGATGCGTAGGAGACAACGACCCATGGCGATCATCGACGGCACCGCAGACGACGACCTGCTCATCGGCACCGCAGACGACGACACGATCAACGCTTTTGGCGGCAACGACACCATCGACGGGGGCGACGGGAACGACACGATCAACGGCCATGGCGGGAACGACGAGATCTACGGCAACGACGGCAACGATCTCATCTACGGCGGTGACGGCATCAACCCCGGTGACGGGGACGACACCATCTTCGGTGGTG
>JBFIHN010000313.1:0-4370 GCA_041601775.1 Acidimicrobiales bacterium | reverse complement strand
GCAGGGACCCTGCCATCCGTACTTCATCGAGACCGAGGCGCCGGCGGCGTTGGGCATCATCATGGGCACGAGGAAGGGGGAGACCCGACGGGGCCCCTTCTTGTCGTGGACGAGGATCTGCTCCTCGAGGGTCTCGATGCCCCCGATGCCGGTGCCGACGAACACCCCACACCGCGCCGGGTCGTACGGCGGGGCGCCGTCGGGCATCCCGGCCTGCTCGAACGCGAGGTGGGCTGCGGCCAGCGCGAACTGTGCGAAGCGGTCGGTCCGGCGTGCTTCCTTCGGGTTGTCGAAGTACTGCGCCGGATCGAAGTCGTCGATCCGGCGCATGCCGTCGTCCGGGGTCGAGCACAGGCCCTCCCAGAACGCGTCCATGCCGGTGCCCGCCTTGGCGACGACCCCCGTTGCGGTGATCGCGACGCGTCGGCGGTGGCGCGTGGTGCGGTCCTGTGACATGGCCTGGTCCTCCTCGAGCTCGGTCGTCGTCCTAGAGCTTGCCCTTGACGAGGTTGAAGGCCCCACCGACGGTGTCGATGCCTTCGAGCTCTTCCTCCTCGACCGTCACGTCGAACTCCTCTTCGAGGGCCATGACCAGTTCGACGAGGTCGAGGCTGTCGGCGTCGAGGTCATCGGCGAAGGATGCCTCCATCGTGACCTGGGCTTCCTCGACGCCGAGGACCTCGACGGCGCACTTCTGGAATCGGGCGAATTCGTCACTCACTGGTCTGCTGTCTCCTGCTTTGATGGGTTGGAACGAAGGGGTTGTCGGTGGGTCGGTGCCGGATCGGCGCGTCAGTTGCCCATGGCGAGGCCACCGTCGACGGGGAGCACGGCCCCGGTGACGAAGGCGGCCTCGTCGGACGCGAGGAACCGTACGGCGGCGGCCACCTCGGTGGGAGCGCCCAGTCGGCCGAGCGGGACTGCGGTGGCCATCGCATCGCGACGGTCGTCGTCGACGGCGGCGAGCATGTCGGTCTCGATGGGCCCGGGGGCGACCACGTTGACGGTGATGTTGCGTGGTGCGAGTTCGCGGGCCATCGACCGGGCGAGGCCGATCAGCCCGGCCTTCGATGCCGCGTAGTTCGCCTGGCCCGGCGCACCCAGGTAGGCGCCGACGGAGGACACGAAGACGAGGCGGCCGAATCGGGCACGCATCATCTTCTTGGTCACCGCTCGAGCGAAGCGGAAGGTCCCGGTGAGGTTGGTGTCGAGGACCGAGGTGAAGTCGTCGTCGGACATGCGGACCAGCAGTCCGTCCTTGGTGATGCCCGCGTTGGCCACGAGGACCTCGACCGGTCCGAGCTCGTCCTCGACGGCTGCGACTGCGGCGTCGACCGACGCACCGTCGCTGACGTCGCAGGCGACCGCGAACGCGCCGTCGACCTCGCCACCCGAGCGGGACACGGTCGCCACCCGGTGCCCTGCCTCGAGGAACGAGGTCGTGCAGGCGAGGCCGATGCCTCGGTTCCCGCCGGTCACGAGGACGGTGCGCGGCTGTGTGTCGCTCATGAAGCTGCATCCTTGCGCATGGCCGGGTCGGACCAGCGCAGGACGGCCGACGCCCATGTCATGCCGGCGCCGAATCCGACGAGGAGCACGAGGTCGCCGTCGGCGACGCGACCCCGGTCGAGTGCGTCGGCGAGCGCGAGGGGGATCGAGGCCGCCGAGGTGTTGCCGGTGGCGTGGAGCACCAGCGCGGTCTGTTCCCGGGCGAAGCCGAGCTTCTGGCAGGCGGAGTCGATGATGCGGATGTTGGCCTGATGTGGAACGACCAGCGTGATGTCGTCGGCGGTCACGCCCGCCCGCTCCATGGCCTTGTTGGCCGACGCGACCATGACCCGGACGGCACGACGGAAGACCTCGCGCCCGTCCATCTGCATGTAGCCGCCGACCTCGGAGTAGAGGATGTGTTCGAGGCTGCCGTCGGAGCCGACGTCCCAACCGAGGAGTTGGGTGGGCTCGCCGTCGGGGATCGCGTCGATCACCGCGGCGCCGCCACCGTTGCCGAAGAGGATCGCCGTGTTCCGGTCGTCGGGGTCGGTCATGCGGTCGAGGGTCTCCGCGCCGATGAGGAGCACGCGCTTGGTGCCCATGGCGATGTACCCGTTGGCGGCGGCGAGGCCGTACACGAAGCCGGAACACGCCGCGTTCAGGTCGAAGGCGCCGCAGTCGAGGCCCAGCAGTTGCTGCACCCTCGATGCCGACGCGGGCAGCGACCGGTCGGGGCTGGTCGTGCACAGGATCAACAGGTCGATGCTCGCCGGGTCCACGCCGGCGTGGTCGATGGCGGCCTGTCCTGCCTCGGCCGCGAGCCCTGCGGTCGTACCGCCCTGTCGACGCTCCTGGATGCCGGTCCGTTCCGTGATCCACTCGTCGGTGGTGTCGAGGCGGGCCTCGAGGTCGGCGTTGGTGAGCACCTCGTCGGGGAGGGCGGTTCCCCACCCGATGATGCGGCCGCTCGGTACGGCGCTCACGCGGTCGCTCCCGCTGCTTCGACCACGGCGGCCACCTCGTCGGGCGTCATGGCCGAGTGGCGTTGGCTCGACCGATCGATGCGTTTGATGGTGCCGGTGAGCACTGCGCCGGGGCCCACCTCGACGAAGCGGTCCGCGCCGTGGTCGACGAGGGTCTGGACCGACGCGGCCCATCGGACGGGGCTGGTCAGCTGGCGTTCGAGGAGGCCCGGCCACTCGTCTGCCGCGGTGTGGACGGCGGCGTCGACGTTGGCGACCACCGGGATGTCGGCGTCGTGGAAGGTCGTGTCGGCGATGGCGGCGGCGAGGGCTTCGCCCGCCGGTGCCATGAACGGGGTGTGGAACGCCCCCGAGACGTCGAGCGCCATGATCCGCTTCGCGCCGGCGTCCTTCGCGTCGTTCCCGGCCCGTTCGACGGCGGCCGGGTCACCGGCGATCACGACCTGCCCGGGGGCATTCGCGTTGGCCACCCAGACATCGTCGTCGAGCCGCTCGCACACCTCGGTCACGGCGTCGTCGTCGAGGCCGAGCACGGCAGCCATGGTCCCGGTACGTGTGGTGGTGCACGCCTGCATGGCGTCGCCGCGCGCGGCCACGAGCCGGACGGCGTCCGGGAACGTGAGCACCCCAGCGGCGCACAGGGCCGACAGCTCGCCGAGGCTGTGCCCGGCGACGATCTCGGCGTCGACGCCGTCCGCGCGTAGCGCCGCCAACACGACCATCGAGTGCACGAAGGTCCCGAGCTGTGCGTTGCGGGTCTGTACGAGTTCGTCGGCGTCGGCGGCGAGGAGCAGATGGCCGACGTCGCGTCCGGCAGCCTCCGACGCCTCCTCGACCAGGCGCCATGCCGGTGCGGTGGTGAACGTCGATCCCATCTCGGGGGTTTGGCTTCCCTGTCCGGGGAAGACGAAGCAGCGCATTGGACCTCAGAGCTCGGTGGGGCGGGGGAGAACGGTGGTCGGACCATCGGTCTTCGGTGTTCGTTTCACGCGTCGGCGGATTTCTGCCGGCGGTGTCGCAGTCGGTGTCAGGTGTCGCTCACCGGGGTCACGCGGGCGTATGGGCCGTGTGCGTGGTCTCGGTCGTAGCGGTCGAGCCGACGTCCCCGCCACACGACGAAGCCCACGATGGCCGCGAGGAGGAGCAGTCGCTTCATGAGCCGATCGTAGACACCGGATCACCGGCGCACGACGATCCCGCGCCCGCAGGAAGGCAGTCGGTCCTGTTCCGGCCGTGATCTGGACGATCCTCGGCTGCGCACCGGCGGTGGGGTCGAGTCGTCGCGAACGCTGGGAGCGGATCTTCTTCGCCGCGGTCGGGCGCCCGGCACCTTCCTGCGTCCCACCTGACGTTGCCGGGCCGTGCCGTGCCGTCCCGAAGGCGCCGAACGCCGAGCGGTCGTCCTGCAGACCGAAGGTTTGCCGTGCCCGGGGCGGGAGTCGAACCCGCACGACCGTGAGGTCAGCGGATTTTGAATCCGCCGTGTCTGCCATTCCACCACCCGGGCTGGGGCGGAGATCGTAGCCTCGTCAGCCGACCAGCATGACGTTGCCGAAGGTGCAGTCGATCCGCTCGGGGGTGAGGTCCGAGCCGGTGACGTTCACGCCGAGCGTGTTCGTGAGCGGACCGAGGATCTGTGAGTCGATCTGGCCGAGCAGCGGGTTGACGAGTCCGGAGAGCACATCGGCGAGCACGAAGTTGAGGCCGAGGTTGGCGAGACTCCCGAGCACGGTTCCGGAGTTCCCGCTGGCGGTGAGCGAGATGCCGGAGAGTCCGACGTTGCCGTTGCCCGTCGATCGGGTCGTGACCCCGAGCACGTCGGGCGGGACCGTGAACAGCTCGGAGTCGGCGGCGTTGACGGAGGACGTCGAGCCGCTCAGGGTGAAGGCGCCGATG
>JBFIHN010000312.1:0-4370 GCA_041601775.1 Acidimicrobiales bacterium | reverse complement strand
GACTCGCCGGCGAGGAGTGCGGCGTTGACCACCTCGACGGTGTCGAGGTCGCAACACGACAAGCCGGTGACCGACGGCGTGATGACCGGGCGACCGCCGTCGAGCGTGAAGGTCGCGTCGGCGGCGTCGACCTCGAGCTCGTCGAACTCCTCCGCCAGCACCGGAAGGAGCTTCTCCGGGTCGAGGCGGATCGCGATGGTGTCCTCGAGTTCCTGGACCTCGGCCAGCTGACGGAGTTCCCGCGGGACCAGTTGGAAGGTCAACTCCTCGGCGGTGATCGACAGGGTGGAGCGGGTGAGCTCGTTGGCCTCGTCCGCGGCGGCGCGGGCCGTCCGGTCGTCGATCCGGGGCGACAGATCACTCTGGCGGACCTTGACCGACACCGGTTCGTCGATCGGGGTGTCCTCGGCCGACGCGCTCAGCGCGATGGCGAGGGTGTCGGGGTCGATCCCCGCCCCGGGTCTGCCGGGGACGACGGTGAAGGGATCGCCGTCGATCGACTCGATCGTGGGCTCGACCGGCGACGCGAGCGCATCGCCCTCGAGTTGACGGAGCGTGACCCGCGCCTTCTCGGGGTCCACGACGTAGTCGACGGCGACCTCATGGGGCCGGAAGAAGCTGACGATCCAGCCGAGCGGCCGGATCGGCAAGATGGCGGTGCGGCCCTCGTCGAACGCGGCCCGTGCGGTCGACTCGACGTCGACGGTCAACCCGATCGCCTCGGCCGTCGTCTCATACGTCGTGCTCGGTGTCTCGATCATCACGACCCGATCGCGCCCGGCATCGTCGAGCGACTCGATCTGTTCGAGCAGTTCATCGGAGGCGAGCCCGCCGATGTCGATGCCCTCGACCCCCACGTTGCGGAGGACCTCGCCGCCTGCCGCGCCGGTGTCGATCGCCCAGGCAGCAACCACGGACAGGAGCAGGACGACGGGCGCGAGCACGCCTGCCCAGAAGATTCGACGACGGGGAGCCATGGGACAAACAACCCTGTCACGCGACGCTGGTGCCGATGTAGTCATCTCGCATGACGATCGTGCGTCGGCCCGTCATGCTCCCGCAGGGAAGCCGTTGTTCTATGGTCACGGCCGTTTCCAAACCGTGAAGCCAAACCGTGAAATGTGAAGGGGACCTCGATGAGTGGGATCAATGACGGCCGCGTGGCCATCGTCACCGGAGCCGGCCGGGGGATCGGCCGCGAGCACTCGCTGATGCTCGCCGAGCAGGGCGCCAAGGTGGTCGTCAACGACCTGGGCGGTTCGATGGACGGCGACGGCTCCGACGCCGGACCTGCGCAGCAGGTGGTCGACGAGATCACGGCCATGGGCGGCGAAGCGGTGGCCAACACCGACGACATCTCGTCCTGGGACGGCGCCAAGTCGCTCATCGACCAGGCCGTCTCGGCCTTCGGCAAGCTCGACATCTTGATCAACAACGCCGGCATCCTGCGCGACCGGATGCTGACCAACATGACCGAGGCCGAGTGGGACGCGGTCATCCAGGTGCACCTCAAGGGCACGTTCGCACCGAGCCGTCATGCCGCCGCCTACTGGCGTGAGCAGTCCAAGGCCGGGAACGAGGTCGACGGTCGCATCATCAACACGTCGTCACCGTCGGGGATCTACGGCAACGTCGGCCAGACCAACTACGGCGCGGCCAAGGCCGGCATCGCCAGCTTCACGATCATCGCGGCCAAGGAACTCGGTCGCTACGGCGTCACCGTGAACGCGATCGCTCCGGCGGCGCTCACCCGCATGACCGAGGGTCTCGGCATGGGGCAGCTGCCCGAAGAGGACAAGGAGCGGATGTCGCCTCGTTACATCGCTCCGATCGTGGTCTGGCTCGCGAGCCCCGAGGCCAAGGACGTGACCGGTCGGGTCTTCGACGTCTCCGGTCGTGCGCTGTCGGTGTCCGAGAGCTGGCATCGCGGTCCCACCATCGACATGCCCGGCGACGACCCCGCAGCGCTCGGCGCTGACGTCCTGCGCATCGTGGGCGAGGCCCGGCCCAACGCCAACATGATGGGCTTCGACGAAGCCTGAGTCCGGAACGCACAGTCTGAGGAGACACGATGCCAATCAATCCAGAAGCCGTCGGCGCCACCAGCGATCCGACCCGTACCTCGTGGACGTCGAAGGACGCGCTGCTCTACGCCGTGGGCGTGGGCGCCGGCCAGGCGCCGCTCGAGGAGTTGCAGTACACGACCGAGAACTCGGCCGACATCGACCAGAAGGTGCTGCCGACGATGGCAGTGGTCCTGGGCTTCGGTGGCGGTTTCGACAAGATCGGTGACTTCAACCCGGCGATGCTCGTCCACGGCGAGCAGTCGATCGAGCTGCACCGCGAGATCCCGGTCGAGGGCGAGATCGAGACCGTCGGTGAGATCACCGGCATCTACGACAAGGGCAAGGGCGCCGTCGTCGTGTCCGAGTCACGCTCGACGTTGGTGAGCGACGGTCAGCCGCTGTTCACCAAGACCATGTCCGCGTTCATCCGCGGGGAGGGTGGCTGGGGCGGCGATTCCGGCCCCGCCCTCGAATGGGACCAGCCCGACCGCGATCCCGACGAGTCGGTGACGTACACGACTCGTCCGGAGCAGGCGTTGATCTACCGGCTCTCCGGCGACCGCAACCCGTTGCACGCCGACCCCACGTTCGCGGCCATGGGCGGCTTCGATCGGCCGATCCTCCACGGGCTGTGCACCTACGGCTTCACCGGGCGCGGCCTCCTGCAGGCGCTGTGCGGCGGCGACTCGTCGAAGTTCCGGGCCATGTACGGCCGGTTCTCGTCGCCGGTCTTCCCCGGTGAGGACCTCACGGTCAACATCTGGCGGACGGGCGACGGTCCCGACGGGAACACGGCGATCTACCAGACCCAGGGTGGCGACGGTCGCGTCGTGCTCGACAAGGGGACCTGCAGCTACACCGCGTAGTACAGGCGGAGATACTGATCGAGGGACTCCTCGATCGCTGCGAACTGTCGTTCGTGGCGGTCGGGGAGGATCCCGATCTTCTGCTCGGCAGTGGCGACCCACTCCGTCGTGATGGCATCGACGGCACCCACGGCCACCGTCACCCGCGTATTGCGGGTCTCGAGCGTGAGACGCCCACGTTCGGCGTCGACCTCGGTCATCGTGAACCCTGCGGTGGGGAGTGTCTTGACCATGGCGTCGAACACGACCGGCCACGGCTGGTCGACGACGTGGATCTCGGATCGGGCTCCCATGGCGGCACGCTAGGTCAGGCGAGTGCTCGGGCGACCTCGCCCGCGAGTTCGATCGACCGGAGGGCCTCGTCCTGGGGGATGCCGACCATCGTGCGGATGATGACGTCGGTGAAGCCCAGGTCGGCGAAGACCGCCAGTTGTGCCGCGACGTCGTCGACGTCTCCGTAGGCCACGCTGCCCCGGGGCTGGCCACCGCGGTAGCCGCCCTCGATCATCGTGTCGCCGACCGCTCGTGCGTGGTCGCCGTCGTCGGCGATGAAGACGTCCTTGCGGATCGCCGTCGTTCCTGGCGGTCGACCCTGGCGCTCGCATGCAGCGAGGTAGCCCGTCATCTGGCGCGTCGCGATCGCGGCGTCGATCCCGGCGTCGGCGTACCAGCCCGTCCCCAGACGGGCAGCTCGGTCGAGTGCGGCGTCGGAGTGGGCGCCGATCCACCACTCGACATCCCCGGGCGGGGTGGGTGCGATCTGGGCGCCGCCGACCCGATCGCCGGCGAGGAGCGCCTGGACGGTGATGATGCCCTCCTCGAGCGCACGGCCCCGATGGGGGACGTCGAGTCCCATCGCGTCGAGTTGGTCGCGCCCGCCGAGGCCGGTCTGCACGATGAACCTTCCGCGAGCGAGCGCGGCCAGCGTGCCGATCTGCTCGGCCATGAGCACCGGATTCCACGCCGGTACGAGGAAGAGGCAGCCGACCGGGCGGTCGTCCCACTCGGCGAGCAGGCGGCCCATCATGGGAACGTTCTGCACGTAGGGCATCGGCGCGGTCGAGTGGTGATCGCCGATCGTGAGGCTCGACAGCCCTGCGGCGTCGGCGACGCGCGCCCGCTCCAACACCCACTGGACCGACTCCCGGCTCGACGCCTCGGGGTGCGCGCTGGCGACGGAGATGCCGACTCTCATGGCCCGATCATCGCACGAGGTCAGAACAGGCGGAGCTCGGACGACTCGATGCCCTGGAGCTCGTCGTAGCTCACCTCGACCCAGCCGATGCCTCGCTCGTCAGCGAGGGTCTTGGCCTGCGGCTTGATCTGCTCGGCGACGAACATCCCGCGCACCGGAGCGAGGCGTGGGTCCTTGTTCATGAACTCGAGGTAGCGGGTGAGTTGCTCGACGCCGTCGATCTCGCCCCGTCGCTTGATCTCG
>JBFIHN010000311.1:0-4402 GCA_041601775.1 Acidimicrobiales bacterium | reverse complement strand
CTCGCAGTCGGGCCGCGACGCGAACGGTTTCGTCCAGCGGCTGTATCAGCGGGTGTTGGGCCGGTCGGCAGATCCGTCGGGCCTGGCCTACTGGCGAGAAGTCCTCGCCCGAGGTGCCAGCCGGTACGACGTCGCCCAGGCCTTCTACGCGTCCGTCGAATCACGCCGGACGCGGGTCCGCGGCACGTTCGCCGCCGTGCTCGGTCGTAGCCCGGATCCTGGCGGGCATGCCTACTGGGCCGGACAACTGCTCGTCATGGACGACGTGTCGCTGGCGTCGTTCCTCGCCCAGAGCGACGAGTTCTACGCCCGCGCGCAACGGACGGGCGCCTGAGACCCCGATTCTCGACGCCGTAGGCGTCGGGGGCCGACGCTCACGACGTCGAGAACGGGTCAGTGGGCCAACGCCTGGTTGGCACGGTGGAGGGCGCGTTCGGCCTCGTCGACGAAGCGTTCGACCAACACGCCGGCCGGGACGAGTTCGTCGATCCCGCCGGCACCCTGGCCGACCGGCCAGAACTCCTTGTCGGGGTCGAGGTCGGCCGGCGCTCCTTCGGCGCCCAGATGGTTGGCGCCGTCGTTCATCGACTTCACGAACTGCATCGGGAACGGCTCGGGCTTCGCGCCGGAGGCCTCGAACGCCTCGGTGTAGGAGTTGCGGGCCACGCGACAGGTCTTGCCCGTGTACACGCGGGTGATGGTGGTGTCGTCCTCGGCCATGGCGACGATCCGCTCCTTGTAGCCATCGGTCGTGTGCGCCTCGGGCGTGGCGATGAACCGGGTGCCGACCCAGATGCCGTCGGCACCCATGGTGAGGGCGGACGCGAGGCCGCGGCCGTCGAAGATGCCCCCGGCAGCGACGACGGGGACACGGTCGCCCACGGCGTCGACGATCAGCGGGAGCAGGGTGTTCGATGCGACCGTTCCGGTGTGACCGCCGGCTTCGGTTCCCTGGGCGACGACGAGATCGCATCCGGCTTCGACGGCAGCGGTGGCGTGACGCACCTTGCCGCACATCGACATCACCAACACGCCGGAGGCGTGGCACAACTCGATGACCTCGCGCGGGACGCCGAGACCGGCCACGTACATGGTCGCGCCGGCGGCGATGATGCGCTCGACCTTGGCCGTCTGGTCACCGGCTGCGGTCAGCAGGTCGACGCCGTACGGCTTGTCGGTTGCTGCTCGGACCGCGGCCATCTCGGCGTCGAGTTCGTCGTCCGACATCGTCGACGCGCCGAGACAACCGAAGCCGCCGGCCTCGGACACCGCGGCGGCGAGCGCGTGGTACGAGACCCCGCCCATGCCGGCGAGCATCACCGGATGGTCGATCTCGAGGACGTCGGTCAGTCGTGTGCGCATCGCGGCATGGTGGTCGCTCGACGCCGTCGCTGCAAGGCGCTGCGGAACGCCGACGGGCCGGGCGCATCGCGCCCGGCCCGTCAAGACGTCGTCGTGCGACGGGGTCACCTCACAGCGGCAGACCGCCCGTCGTGGGGACCAGACCCACGACCTGGTCCAACAGATCGCCGACGACCGGGTTCCCGACGACCTGGTCGACACCGTCCTGGACAGCGGCGTCGACCTGGCTGATCAGCGCCACCACCTCGGGTGACTGCGGGTCCCAGACCCCGAGATCCCCGAGGCCGACCGGCAGTGGGTTGTCGTAGATCGCGACGCCCGCGCCGAGCATGAAGTCGATCACGAGGCACGACGTGAGGATCGAGGTCTGGCTCGCCGACCAGGTCGCCGTGCCGAGGAAGTCCATCGTCCTGGCGGCGATCGAGTTCGCCGGTGTGCTGAGGAACGGCTCGACCCAGACCGGGTAGCCGTTCGGCTCGCCGGGCGAGGTGTCCGCGCCGATCACGGCCGTCGACGTGTTGACGAGTGGGTCGCCGGCGCCATCGAAGTTGCCTTCGATGTGGTAGATCGGCCCGCCGACGAGCGCGCCGACGGCACCCGCACGCGGGACCGACGGCAGCAGGTCGGATCGCTCGACCGTGTACCCGACGCCGATGTCGGGGACGAACCGTTCCGGCGCGGCCGTACCCGGATCCGAGTCGCCCGACATCGTGGTGCACGGCGTGGGCTCGAGCACCGAGAAGATGTTCAGGACGATCCCGGCCTGCACCCGAGCATCGCTCGAGAGCTGGACACCCGCCGGCGCCGTGCCGGGGTCGATCTGGAGACCGTTCAGGAGGCTCAATCGGATCTGTGAGTCGCCCGTGTTGGCGTGGACGGTGGTTCGCAGGAGCGAGGCGACGTCGATGCCCTGCGCGGTCGCGGCCGCCGAGAGCTCCTCGACGAGCGCGCGGTACTGGTCGTCACCGTCGGCGCCGAGGGAGAACAGGAACCGTTGCGTGCCGCTGATGGACGCGTCGGCAACGAATGCCTTGGTGTCGAGGTCGAAGACGCCGACGAGGCGGTCACTTCCCGTCGACCCGTTGACGACGGCCACCCGAGGCGTGCAACCCGTCGGCGGGTCGCACGCCACCGCTGCGGGCGGGAGGCACGTCTGCGGCGCTGCTGCGCAGGCGGCCGGGTCCGACGGAAGGAGCACGGTGCCGTCGGGGACCGAGTAGAAGTCCACGTCGGTCTGGATGCCACTGGTCTTCGTGCCGACGGTGAACTGGAACTCGCCGGGTGTCGTGTTGAGTCCGACGCTGCCGTTGCCCAGCAGATCGTGGAACCGGTGCTGGAACGGTCGGTACTCAAAGGTCACACTCGACGTCTCGACCGGTGCCAGGTTGGTGCAGGCCGTCCCGAACGAGGCGTTCTTGCGGCGATGCACGGTCGTGGTCGACGCTCGGTACGTGCCCGCTGGTGCGTCCTCGGGGATGACCCACTGGGTCGACCACGCTCCACCTCGGTCGTAGATGTCCAGGATCCCGAGATACTTGCCCAGGTAGCGGGGCGGGCTGACCGCAGCGAACGCCACGGCCCCGGTGGGGTCCGTGACGGTGATGGTGCTGTGCGCGACCGACGCGGCCGACGGGTTCGAACTCGCCGCTCCACACGTCGTGCCCAGCGACGCGTACGGATTGCCGTTGTGGTCCAGCGACTGGGCTCCCGTGTCCTCGCGGAGCGTCAGGGCACCGCCGCGGACCACCTCACCGGCCTCGGGCGCCGTGAGCGCCGCTCCCGCCCCCGATGTGGCGGTGAGCAGTGCGGCCATCGTCGCGATCGCGGTGATGGCCGCCATCCACCGCATCTGCCGTCCCAGACCTACGTTCCTCAGACTGTTCATCGTTGTCGATTCCCCCTTGTGCGCATCGGCGCCACGGTGGCGACCGACTTCGCGAGGAAACGTCGGACCGTCTGGGTCCTTTCGGTCGACGTCAACACTTCTGACGGGCCGTCAGCGCCCGTCGCCGGGCGCGAGAGGGCCCGGTGCACGCCGGGGGATGGGTGCACCGGGCCACCGAAGGAGACCGCACCGCCGAAATGCGTCTCTCGGTACAGGAACGAAGGTATCGATGTCCTGTTTCGTCGGCGTGTCGCCGAGGTGAAGGCTCGAAGGCCCTCAGTCGACGTCTCGGTACGCGCCCGGGCCGGTGAAGACCCCGCGGTGCCAGCGGCCGGGGGTGACGGCCACCGCACGGGGATAGTCCTCGAAGAGCCACCGGGCGAAGTTGCGCCGCGTCCACGGCGTGCTGCCGGCGACGCGGATGGCGATCCGCGCACCCTTGCGGTGCTGGATGGCGCGGACCAGGAGCGCCGACATCCGGTGGTCGGCGACCAGATGGTGGTCGACCGCGCGTTCGTAGTGGTCGGTCGCCACACGAGCCCCGTGCGGTCCGGTGGTCTCGATGGCCTCGGCGGCCAGCAGGCCGGTCAGGAGGGCCTGGCCGATGCCTTCGCCGGTCATCACGTCGGTGGCGGCAGCGGCATCGCCGACGAAGAAGGTGCGGCGACCGGTCCGCGGCATCGAGTCGATGCGGGCGGGAATCGGCCAGGCGGTGTGGCGGGCCTCGGCCACGGCGTCGGCGCCGAGGAAGTCGCGGATCGTCGGCCGTTCGAGCAGACGGTCCCACAGTTGGCCCATCTCGCCGACCGCGACCTTGCCGCCGCGTTGGATGCCGAAGCCGAAGTTGGCGGCACCGGGCCCGGCCGGGAACGACCAGGCGTAGCCGGGGAGGAGGTCGGCCTCGAACCAGACCCGCAGTTCGTGCTGCGCCTCGGGCGACACGTTGTCGAAGTAGGCGCGGAAGGCGTGCCACTCGCCCCGGTAGCCGGGAACGCCGAGGCCGAGCGCCTTCCGCATCGGTGACCACATCCCATCGGCCGCGACCACATAGCGGGACTGCACGCGGCCGAGGCCGTCGACGTCGAGGGTGACGCGATCGTCGCTCTCCGCCGCGCCACGGACCGCGTGGCCCTCCAGCACGGTGGCGCCTGCCCG
>JBFIHN010000310.1:0-4406 GCA_041601775.1 Acidimicrobiales bacterium | reverse complement strand
GACGCCGGCGGCCTCGGCCAGGCGGGACGCCTCGCCGACCGCGACGAACGACGCGAAGGTGATCAGGTTGCGCGCCAGCTTGGCCCTCGTCCCCGCACCGATGGGGCCGAGGTGGGCGACCAGCGTCCCGAGACGTTCGAGCGCCGGGCGCGCGATCGCCAGTGCCTCGTCGCTGCCGCCGACCAGGAGCGCGAGCGTCCCTTCGTGGGCGCCCATCATCCCGCCGCTGACCGGGGCGTCGAGGACGTGCACGCCGTACCGCTCGCAGCGCGCGGCGACGGCAGCAGGCGTGTCAGCCTCGACGGTCGAGTGCACCACGATCACGGTGCCGGGAGCGGCCGTCTCGAGGATGCTCGAGACGACGTCGTGCACCTGCGCGTCGTCGCGCACCATCAGCGAGATGACCCGACAGTTGCGAGCCAGCGCTGCCGGCGACGCCGCGATCGACGCGCCCTTCTCCGCGAACGGCGTGGTGGCCGCGTCGACCACGTCGTGGACCGTGAGTCCGCCGTCCCAGTCGATCCAGCGGGAGGCCATCGGTGCCCCGATCTGACCGAGGCCGATGAACCCGAGCCTCACGACGGCCGGTCCCACATGCCGACGGGCACCTCGTCGATGGGATAGTGGCCCGGCAACTGCCCCGGTTTCAGCGACCGGTCCATCCGGGCGTGCATGCCCTCGGACAGGGTGCCGTCGGTGATCATCTCGAGGAACAGCGACGCGGCGTTGCCGTAGTCGAACCAGTCGCGCTGCCACGCCCACTGCTGGTTGCCGCCGTAGATGAACCAGCTGCCGCCGATACCGGCCACCTCGTAGTGCGATCCGTCCGCACGCGTGGCCTCGGCGATCTGACGCCAGAAGCCGATGACGTGACCCTTCGTCTCGTCGATGACCACCTCTTCGTACGGGTACTGCCACCCGTCGAGTCCGCCCATCTCCTGGCCGAGCGCGATGTCGCGGATCTCGTCACGACCGACGGCCATGAAGTGCTCCTTGGGCCCGTAGTTCCAGCCGTAGGTCGCGTCCTCGGTGTAGCACGACGCCATGGTCTTCCAGTCGCCGAGTCGTTCGGCGTCGCGGTTTGCCTGGAGCCACGTCTCGACCATCTGCTCGAGTTCGGCACGGGGGTATGCGGGCATCAGTCGCTTCCTTCGTTCTCGATGGAGAGGGCATGGGTCGGGCAGTACCGCACTGCGGCCAGGGCGGCGGCACGGGCGCCGTCGGGCGGCCGTTCGTCGAGGACCGTCAACACACCCTGCGTGGACACCGCGAACAGCCCGGGCGCCTCGCCCTGACACGTGGCGTGTCCCTGGCACAGATCGCGGTCCACCACGATCCGCCACCCACCCCCCTCGTTCTGGTGAACAGATGCGTCATCTGATGGTGTCGTTCGTTCACCAGAACCGGTGGTGGAGTGGGGGTGGATGGGGGTGCGGCGGGTGTAGGTGGCGGCGCAGGGTTGGGCGAGTTGGACGACCATCTTCGAGTGGTCGTTGCGGTAGCTGTCGAGGGGCTGGGCGGCGGCGAAGCGCCAGTCCTGCAGCAGCACGCTGAAGATCGCCTTGAGCTGCATCATGGCGAAGTTGGCGCCGACGCAGCGGTGACGTCCGGCGCCGAAGGGGATCCAGTTCCACGGGTTGGCCACGTCGGCGGCCGGGTCGTCGAGGTAGCGGCCGGGGCGGAACGCGTCCGGGTCGTCGAACGCCTCGGGGATGCGGTTCGAGATCGCGGGGCTGGCCGCCACCATCTTCCCGGGCGCGATGTGGAAGCCGCCCACCTCGAGGTCGATGTTGGACACCCGCAACAGGAGGATGAGCGGCGGGTGGAGACGGAGCGCCTCCTTGATGGCGCCCTCGAGACGGGGCATCTCGCGCAGCGCCTGGAAGCTCACCTCGACCCCGTCGGCGTAGAGCTCGTCCACTTCGGCGACGACGGCAGCCATCTCCTCGGGATGGCGGAGCAGCTCGATCAGCGTCCAGGCGGCCGTGCCCGAGGTCGTGTGGTGGCCGGCGAACATCATCGAGATGAACATGCCGGTGACCATGTCGGCGTCGAAGCGCGGATCGCCATCGTCGTTGCTGATCGACATCAAGACGTCGAGCAGGTCGGACTCCCCGTCCGGCGGCGACCCGTCCGCGGCCCGGCGATCCATGATCCCCTGCACCAGCTCGACCAGGGCCACCCGGGCGGCGTCGCGCGCCCGGAACGACGGGATGTCGGCGTAGGCGTCGACGTAAGCCAGGGCGTCGGTCCCCTGTTCGAGGTCGTGGTAGAGGTCGGCGAAGCGGTGGTCGAGCTGTTCGCGGAAGCGTCGCCCGATGAGACACGACGACGACGTGTAGATCGTGAGCTCGGCGAACCAGTCGAGCAGGTCGATCTCGCCCGCATCCCCCCAGCGGGCGACCATCTCGTCGACCTCCCGCTGGATGGTCTCGGCGTGGCCGCGCATGAACGAGTCGCGCAAGGCCTGGTTGTGCAGCATCTCGCGCCGGCGCTCGGGCGGCGCGTCGAACACCACCCCCTCCCCGAAGATCGGCGTCATGAACGGGTAGGCAGCGGCCTGGTCCAGGTCCTCGTCCTTGGCCCGGAAGAAGACTTCGTTGGCGTCGGCCCCCGTGAGGAGGACGACCTCCTTGTCGGCCATGTGGAACTCGCCGACGTCGCCACACTCGTCCCGCACCCGCTGCAGCAGTCCGATGGGGTCACGTCGGAGCTCTTCGAGGTGACCGTTGGGGTCGTCACCACCCGAGACCAGCGGCGGCGACGGCGTCGTGTCGGTCATTCGTAGCTCCGTTCGTCGTGCACCGGCGCTTCGGGCTGGATCTCCACCAGCGTCAGGTGCGTCCCCTTGGGCACCGACACCACGAAGGCGATGGTGTCGGCGATCTCGCTCGGGCGAAGACCCCCGTTGTGCCGCAGGTGTCCCCAGGCCGACCAGTGCGGCATGACGTGGAGGATCCGCTCCTCGCTCCACGTGGTCCCCTGTTCGGTGGTCGACGGGCCAGGACGGACCATGGTGACCCGCACGCCGGTGCCTTCGAGTTCCATCTGCATCGCGCGGGCGAGCCCCTCGAGACCGGCCTTCGCGGCCACGTAGCCCGACATGTGGGTGCGCTGCCGGACGACCACGTCCGAGGTGACGAAGACGACGTCGCCGTGGCCACGCTCGGTCATCGGACGGCCGAGCCGGTTCACGAGTCGGTGCGCGCCCGTGAGGTTGATCTGGACGGCCCGGACGAAGTCGTCGGGATCGATCCCCAGCGCGGTCTCCGGATGGACGTCACCGGCGTTGCTCACCACGATGTCGATGGGGCCGAGTGCGTCGGCGGCCGCCGCGGCGAAGGCGTCGATCGACGCGTCGTCGGTCAGGTCGAGTGCGATGGCCACGGCCTCGCCCCCGTCGGCGACGATCGTGGCGGCCAGTTCGTCCAGACGGTCGGTGCGCCGGGCGCCGAGCACGACCGGATGGCCGGCAGCAGCCAGCGCCGATGCGGTGGCGGCACCGATGCCCGACGAGGCGCCGGTGACGACGGCGACGCGACGGTCGGGGTGCGGGGCGAATCGGGGCATCAGCGGACCTCCACGGTGGTCGGCAGGGTCTCGAACCCCCGGACGTTGACCGAGTGGACCCGCCGAGCGCCGGCGGGGTCGATCTCGTACGAGGCGACGCGCTTCACGAGTTCTTCCAGCACGACGCGTGCTTCGAGACGGGCCAGAGACGCACCGAGACAGAAGTGACGGCCGACGCCGAAGCTGGCGATCCCGGTCGTGTCGCGGTCGAGGTCGTAGCGGTCGGGATCCGGGAAGTGGCGGGGATCCCGGTTGGCCGACCCCGCGAGCAGGAGGACCCGGTCGCCGGCGGGGATGGTGCGGCCGTGCAGGCGGACGTCGGTCGTCGCGACGCGGGCGAGCATCTGACTCGACGTGTCGTAGCGCAACGTCTCCTCCGCCCAGTCGGGGATGCGGCCGGGGTCGGCGAAGGGCTTGGCCACCTCGTCGGGGTGCACCCAACCCCAGTACCAGGCATGGGCCAGCAGCTTGGTCGTCGTCTCGTTGCCGGCGACGACCATGAGGAAGAGGAAGGCCGTGATCTCGTCGTCGGTCAGACGGTCGACTCCCGTCCCGGTCGGCGAGGCCGTCTCGACGGCGCACAGCGCCGACACCAGGTCGTCACGGGGGTGTGCCCGGCGCTCGGCGATCATCTCGGCGTAGTAGACGGCCAGCTCGAAGGCGGCCTCGACGCCGGCCTGGGGCACGTCGGTGACGCCCTCTTCGCGGTGGACCAGCAGGTCGGACGCCTTGCGGAGGCGCTCCCGATCCTCGACCGGCACGCCGAGCATCTGGGAGATCACGTCCATGGGCACCTTGCCCGCCAGGTCGGCGACGAAGTCGAACGAGCCCTTGTC
>JBFIHN010000309.1:0-4410 GCA_041601775.1 Acidimicrobiales bacterium | reverse complement strand
TCGCGCCAGTCGACGCCGAACCAGAACGGGCTCTGGTCGACCGGGACCTCGGGGGCCGAGCCCTTGCGGTTGCCGGCGACGTAGCAGGTGCTCACCGCGACGAGGTGTGGCAGTTCAGCCATCGACCCTTCGTCGTGCAGGTTGTGGAGTGTCGCGGCGATACGTGACGGGCCGAGGAGGTTGACCTCGACGGCCGAGTCGAGAGGCGAGTCGAAGCTCACGGTCGCAGCCGAGTGGATGACGATGTCGCACGTCGCGAGGACCGCGCGTCCGTCGGCTTCGAGGCCGAGCCCGTCGGCGCCGACGTCGCCGGCGATCGGCGTGACCCGCCGAGCGATCATGGCGTCGAAGTCGTCGGTCTCGGCCCGCAGGCGGTCGAAGGCGTCGTTCTTGAAGATCTCGCGTTTGGCGCGTTGGTCGACGGTGCGGCGCTGGCCGGCGCGGATGAGCAACACCAACTCGCACCCCGGGACCCCGCGCAGGAGCCGCTCGATCAGCGCGGTGCCGAGGAAGCCGGTTCCGCCGGTGATGGCGATGCGTTTGCCGTCGAGATCGTCGGCGATCGAGATCGCGCCCTGCGAGGTCACCACCTTGTTCTACCATTTGGTAAGTGACCGCCGCAGTGACCACGCCCGAGCGGATCCTCGAGGCCGCGCTGCGCTCGTTCGGTACGACGGGGATCGACGGCACCTCGCTCGATGCGATCGCTCGTGACCTGGGCATGACCAAGCAGGCCATCCTCTACTGGTATCCGTCGAAGGAAGCGCTGGTCGAGGCGGTGATCGACTTCTGCGCCACCGAGGTCCAGACGCGCTTCGCACGGGGTCTCGACGGTGCGCCGGACGGCTTCGGACGGATCGAGGCGATCGTGCGCGTCGCCTTCCGGCTCGCGGCGCGGCATCCGTCGATGTTGGGTTTCATGCGTGAGGTCAACCGGCTGGGGCCGCCGACGTCCACGCGGCTCACCGAGGCGGTGGCGCCGCTGCTGACCGCGGCCGCCGGCTGGCTCGACGCCGAGATGGACGGCGGTCGGCTCCGCCGGCACGACCCCAAGCTCCTGGTCCTGATGGCGTACTCGTCGGTGACCGGGCTCGCGACCGAGGTCGAGGTGCTGCGGGCGCTCGGTGAGGAGCCCACGCTCGCGTCGCTCGTGCGTCGGCGTGACCAGCTGACCGACCTGTTGCGCGACGCCCTGGTCAGCGCTCCGGAGGGCCGACCTTCGCCAACATGACGCCACGGATGGCGCCACCGGGCACCCGGCCGTGGTGCCGGCTGTCGGTGGACAGGGTCCGTTCGTCGCCGACGGCGACCCAGCCCGGGCCGGACCGCACCGACTCGTGGCCGTCCTCCCAGGCGTCGCCGGGACGGGCGACGAGGCGTTTGATGCCGATGAGGTCGTGTTCCCAGGGGAGCTCGATGATCGCGATGTCGCCGGGCCGTGGATGGCGTGCGAGCCGCATGGCCGCGCCGAGCGGCGAGCGGACCTTGACCGAGATCGCCGTGTCGCGCGGCAGGAGGGTCGGCTTCATCGACTCGCCGCGTACGACGTGTCGTTCGAGCGACGTCGCGGCGAGAACCAGCACAGTTGCGGCTCCGACCAGCGCCGCTAGGGTCCGTTCCCGAGTGACCATTCCCGTCTACCCCCTTCCTCTCTACAAGGAGACCCCATGAGCATTTCTCGCCTGCTCTCGATCGCCGACCTCGAAGATGCTGCCACGGCGGACGCCCACTGTGACCTCATGTGCGGTGTGTACAACCCCGCGCAGGCCCGGATCGAGGCCGAGTCGGTGCTCGAGACGATGAAGAAGTACAACGCGTCCGACGACGACTACTTCCGCACGCGCTGCATCATCATCAAGGAAGAGCGTGCCCAGCTGGCCAAGGAGCACCTCTGGGTGCTCTGGACCGACTACTTCAAGCCGCCGCACGTCGAGCAGTTCCCGCAGCTCCACGACCTGTTCTGGCGGGCCACCAAGGCTGCCGGCGACGCCAAGAAGAGCAACGACGAGGCCGACGGCCAGAAGCTGATCGACCTGATCGACGAGATCGCCGAGATCTTCGCCGAGACCAAGAAGTAGATCAGCGTTCGGTACTGAAGCGTGATCGACGCTCGTGGCGCTCGAGAGCGAGCGCCACGAGCTCGTCGATCAACCGCGCGTAGGAGAGGCCACTGGCTTCCCACAGACGCGGATACTGCGAGATGGGCGTGAAGCCCGGGATCGTGTTGACCTCGTTGATGAGCGCTCCGCGGCCGTCCTCCTCCCAGAAGAAGTCGACACGGGCCATGCCCTCGCAGCGCAGGACCGCGAACGTGCGGACGGCGAGCGCCCGTAGTTCGTCGCTGATCGCCTGGGGCAGGGGCGCAGGGATGAGGAGTTCGGCGCCGTCGGCGTACTTGTCGTCGTAGTCGTAGAAGTCGGCGCCCGGGCGGACCTCGCCGATCACCGAGGCGCGCGGTGTGGCGTTGCCGAGGATCCCGCACTCGAGCTCCCGGCCGTCCACGTTCTCCTCGAACACGATCCAGTCGTCGTAGCGCGCGGCCTCGGTGACCGCGGCCGCGAGCTGCACGGTGTCGCGCACCTTCGACACGCCGATCGAGCTGCCCATGTTCGCCGGCTTCACGAAGATCGGAAAACCCAGCCGGTCGGCGACGAGCGACAGGAAGTCGTCGTCGATCTCGGAGACCCGCGCCGACTCCCATGCGCACTGCGGGAGACCGTGCGCCGCCAGCATCTCCTTCGCCGCGGCCTTGTCCATCGACAGGGCCGAGCCGAGCACGCCCGTCCCGACGTAGGGCACGTTCGCCAGCTCGAGCAGACCCTGCACCGTGCCGTCCTCGCCACAGGGGCCGTGGAGGAGCGGCAGGACGACGACGGGGACGTCGGGCGACACGGGCTGCATCGCCGGCAGCGGCTCGACGGCGGTGCCCTCGGCGACGAGTTGGCCGGGGAGCGATTCCGCTCGCAGCCACTGCCCGGTCTTGGTGATCCCGACGGGCACCGCGTCGTAGCGGTCGTGGTCGATCGCCGCGAGCACGTGGGCGGCGGTGGTGCAGCTCACCTCGTGTTCGGCCGACCGGCCGCCGAAGAGCAAGATCAGACGGACGCGATCCGGAAGCGGCATGGCAGCGGAGTGTAAGACTCCACCGGTGAGGTTCACGACCAGTCAGATCGCATCGTTGACCCGTGGCGAGATCGTGGGCGACGACATCACGATCGAGGGCGCGTCGATCGATTCACGCACCGTCACCGCGGGCCAGCTGTTCGTGCCGTTGGTCGCCGAACGAGACGGCCATGCCTTCATCCCGACGGCGATCGACGCGGGGGCGGGTGCGTACCTGACCGCGCACGATCCGGCCGGCGGGACCGCGATCCGTGTCGACGACACGATGACGGCCTTCACCCGACTGGGCGCCGCGGCCCGTGACCGCCTCCCGGAGGCCGTCATCGGTGTCACCGGGTCGGTGGGGAAGACGTCGGTCAAGGACCTGCTGGCGTCGGTCCTGGCCACCACGTTCCGGACCGCGGCGAGCGCGCGGAGCTTCAACAACGAGATCGGGGTGCCGCTGACGCTGGTCAACGCCCCGGACGACACCGAGGTGCTGGTCCAGGAGATGGGTGCCCGAGGGGTGGGCCACATCCGGACGCTGTGCGACGTGGCCCGCCCGTCGGCCGCGATCGTGACCATGGTGGCCGAGGTCCACACGTCGGAGTTCGCCGGCCTCGACGAGGTCGCGCAGGGCAAGGGCGAGCTGGTCGAGTCCGTCCCCGTCGACGGCTTCGTGGTCCTCAACGGCAGCGACCCCCGGGTCCTGGCGATGGCCGGGCGGACCGATGCCCGCGTCCTGACCTACGGCGTGTCGGGCGATGTCGTCGCCCAGCGCATCGGCGTCGACGACGACCTACGGCCGCGGTTCCGGCTGTCGTCGCCGTGGGGGAGCGTCGACGTGCAGCTCTCGGTCCACGGGGTCCACCAGGTCGGCAACGCACTGGCCGCAGCGGCTGCGGGCCTCGCCCAGGGGGTGCCTCTCGAGGCCGTCGCTGCCGGTCTGCACGACGCGGAGATGTCGCCGTGGAGGATGGAGCTGCGACGGACGTCGTCGGGCGCCGTGGTGATCAACGACGCCTACAACTCGAACCCGACCGCGCTCGACGCCGCCCTCCATTCGCTGGCGGCCATCGAGGCGGATCGCCATGTCGCGGTGCTGGGTCTGATGGCCGAACTCGGCGCGAAGAGCGTCGTCCGTCACGCCGAGATGGGCGAACTCGCCCACGATCTCGGCATCGAGGTCGTCACCGTCGACTGTCCGCTCTACGGCGTCGGGGTCGACGTGCCCTCGACCGAGGCTGCGGTCGATGCGTTGGGTCCGCTGGGCGCGGGCGACGCCGTGCTGGTCAAGGCCAGCCGCTC
>JBFIHN010000308.1:0-4423 GCA_041601775.1 Acidimicrobiales bacterium | reverse complement strand
GCCGTCGGCGAAGTTCGGGTGCATGCGGTTGATGACCAGACTGCGGACGGGGATCCCGCCCTCGGCCAGCTTCTCGGCGAAGAACGTGGCCTCGGCCATCGTGTCGCGGCGCGGTGACGCCACCAGCACGAACGCCGTGTCGTCGGCGCGGAGCAGTTGCTCGACCTGCTCGGCACGGTCCTTGAAGCCCTGCTCCATGCCGTCGAAGGCCTGGAAGAACGCGACGGCGTCGTCGATCACGTCGGCGCCCACGACCTTTGCGATCGAGCGGACGAAGGACTGCGCCGCCATGTTCACGGCCTTGAGGACGCCACGGTTGGGGACCGTCATCAGCTTGTAGAGGCGATGGTCGAGGAACTTCGTCAACCGACGCGGTGCGTCCAGGAAGTCGAGCGCGTTCCGGGTCGGCGGCGTGTCGATGACGATGAGGTCGAAGTCGTGCTTGCCGGAGTTCCGACCGTCGTGGAGTTCGTGGAGCTTCTCCATCGCCATGTACTCCTGCGTGCCCGACAGGGCCCCGGAGATGTTGCGGTAGAAGCTGTTGTCCAGGATGCGCTGGCGCTGGTCGTCGTCCGATGCGTGGCTGCCGACGAGTGCGTCGAAGGTCGACTTGGTGTCGAGCATCATCGCCGAGAGCTCGCCGGGGAAGTCGCCGGCGATCCGCGACGGCTCGTTGGTCAGCCCGTCGAGTCCCAGCGCGTCGGCCAGCCGCTTCGCGGGATCGATGGTGACGACCACCGCCTTGCGCCCTGCCTCCGCCGCCTGCAGCGCGATGACGGCCGCCGTCGTCGTCTTGCCGACCCCACCGGACCCGCAGCACACGATGATCCGTCGTTCGCGGACGAGGGTCGCGAGCGACTCGCCGCCCGTCGGCGTGGTCACGAGGTCGCTCCCAGGGCGAGGTCGGCGTCGAGGGCTTCGATCCCGGCGAGCATCGCCCGGGCCAGGACGTCGAGTTCGTCGGGGCCGATCTCGGACTCGAAGAGGAACGGCAACTCCAACTGCGGCAACGGCAGCTGTTCGGACAGTCGGCCCACCTGCTCGGCCTGGAGTGCGATCCGGTGTCGCCGGAACGCCGACGCCTCGTCCAGCGCCTCGGCTTCGCCGGCGAGCAACGACACGCCGGCATCGTCGGCCGCGGTCGCCGCGGGCACGGCGAGACCGTCGTAGCGCTCGTAGAGCCCGTTGACCACGACCGGGCCGAGGCCGACACCGACCTGGTCCTCGAGCGAGTACGCCGTCTCGACCAACTCGTTCACCGGCGTCTCCTCCGGCAGGGTCACCAGGAGCACCTGGCAGGCGTCGTGGTCCTCGAGCAGGTCGAGCACGTCCTTGGCCTGCGTGTTGATGGGCCCCACCTTCACTGCGTCCATGAGCCCGCGGGCCGACCGGAGGAACGTGATCGCATGGCCGGCGGCCGGGGCGTCGAGGATGATCACGTCGGCGGCCGCGGAGCGCTGCAGCTGCTTGACCTTGCCCAACACCAGGATGTCGCGGATGCCGGGGGCGGCCGTGGCCACGACGTCCAGCGCCCCCGACGACACCAGCCGCCGACTGATGCGAGACAGCCCATGGTCCTCGAGGTACTCGACGAGCGCCGCGTCCGGCGTGATCGTCCGGGCCGAGACCTCGGCGTCGCCGCCGGTTCCGCCGCCCTTGTGGAGCACGAGTTCGTCGTAGCCGAGCTCGGGATGACCGAACATCCGCGGCAGACCCGACTTGCCCTCGACCTCGACGATCAAGGCCGATCGACCCGCCATCGCGGCCGCTCGGGCGAGTGCCGCGCTGACCACCGTTTTGCCCACGCCGCCCTTCCCGGCAACGATGAGCAATCGAGATGCAGCGAAGTACTCCGTCGGATTCACCGAATTCTCTCCACAGCAGCTCTGGTCGACACCGGAACTCGGTCACCCTAGCGAGGGTGATCGCCGGTCTGATCACGGCAGTGATGGGCATGACCCTCCTCGCAGGGACCGCCTCGGCGCGCCCCAACGGCGAGGGTTCCAGCGACGACGACCCCGGCATCGTCCAGGTCATCAAGGTCTCGGGTCTGCTCGATCCGATCGTGGTCTCCTTCATCGAGGACGAGATCGCAACCGCGTCGGCCGACGGCGTCGTCGCACTCGTGCTCCAGATCAACAGCGAGGGCGCTGCCGTCGGCGACCGGGAGATCGACGACCTCGTCGACACCATCGACGACGCCGACATCACCATCGGCGCCTGGGTCGGTCCCTCGGGATCGAAGGCCGAAGGGGCCGCAACCCGGCTCGTGGCCGCGGCCGACGTCAGCGCGCTGACCCCGGGCAGCCGCATCGAGGTCACACGCGAACTGGCGGACGGCATCGACCTCGACGGCAAGGCCTCGGTCGGCGAGAAGGTCGGCAGCGAGACCGCAGCCGAACTCGGCCTCGTGGACAATGCGGCGCCGGTCCTGGGCACGTTCATCGTCGACCTGCCCGGCGTCGAGACCCGGGTCGTCAACGACCGTCGCGAGCCCGTCACCCGGGTCCGGTTCGGCCAGCTCGGCCTGGTCGACCAGCTCTTCCACACCGTCGCCAGCCCGGCCGCCGCCTACCTGCTGTTGATCATCGGCGGGTGCCTGCTCGTCTTCGAACTCTTCACCGCCGGTGTCGGCGTCGCCGGCATGGTCGGCGTCGGCTCGCTCGTCTTGTCGGCCTATGGCCTCGCCGTGCTCCCCACCAACACCTGGGCGCTGGTGGTGCTGTGCGCCGCCTTCCCGGCCTTCGGTGTCGACGTCCAGACCGGTGTGCCGCGTTTTTGGACCGGGGTCGGCGTCGTCGCACTGCTGGTCGGCTCGCTCACGGTGTTCGTCGACGGACCGCCGTCGTGGATCACGCTCATCGCCGGCATCGGGGGCACGCTGCTCGCCATGCTCGGCGGCATGCCGGCCATGGTCCGGACCCGTTTCTCGACCCCCACCATCGGGCGTGACTGGATGATCGGCGAATCCGGGGTCGCCCTCGCCGACGTCTCCCCCGACGGCATCGTCACCGTCCGCGACGCACCGTGGCGTGCGCACACCAACCGGGCCACGCCCATCGCTGCCGGCGAGGCGGTCAAGGTGACGGCGATCGACGGCCTGGTGCTCGAGGTCGAGCCGGTCGAGGGTGCGGCCAAGGACTACCGGGACCGGGGCTGAGCCTCCGCTCCGCCGACCGCTTGCACCGCTTGCTTTCGTGAGCGAAGCGCTCGCGAAGATTGCCCCTTGAAGGAATGGGCCGTTCGGCCTAGGTTCCGTCCTAATCGAACCGGGGGGTTTGTCCAGTGACGATCGCGATCCGCACGGAGACCGAGCAATGGCAGCTCAAGGCTGCCTGCCGCGGACCACAGGCGAGGGTCTTCTTCCCGCCAGCGCAGTTCGAACGCAAAGACGAGAAGCTCGAGCGCGAAGCACGCGCCAAGGCGATCTGCGTCTCGTGCTCGGTGAAGAAGGAATGCCTCGACTACGCCGTTCGGATCCGTGAGCAGCACGGCATCTGGGGTGGACTGAGCGAGAACGAGCGCAAGCCGCTCCTCGACTAGCTACAGCCGGGGGCCGGCGATCCGCACGTCGTCTCGTCGACGGGTGCGGCCGGTGGCATCGAGGTGCTCGAGCAGCGGCACGACGAACTTCCGTGACGTGCCCAACGCGTCGCGCACCTGGGCCACCGTGATCCCGTCGGGGTGGTCGACGAGCAGCGACCGCACGGTCGCCGCCGCGTCGTCCATGGCGCTGGCTGCGAATGCGACGCCCCCGACCTCGACCACCGCGCCCCGTCGGACCAGCTCGCGGATCTCGTTCCGGCCGATGTCGGCCGGCGGATCGGGAGGGGTGAACGGTTCGGCCGCCAGCGCGTCGAGCCACGGGTGCCCGTCGAGGGGGTCGATGGCATCGACGTGCACGACCCGGCCGGCGTCGACGACGACGTCGTCGAGGGTCTCGGCCACCGATCGGTCGCGCTCGTCGAGCGTCGCCAGGTCGAGGCCGAGGGGGCCGGCGGCGAGCATCGTCGCGGTGAGCCGTGCACGGTCGGCGACCAGCCGCTCCGGGTCGACGACCCAGCGGCCCAGCGTGGCCGCGCGGACCTCGCCGGTGAGGAGCGTCAGCCGGTCGGCCTCGATCCATCCCCGCTCGGCGACGACACGGTCGACCGATCGGTCGGGGGCCGCGTCGGCGGCACGGACCACCGGATCGACGTCGAGGACCTCGCCGCCACCGACCGTCTCCCCCCTGCCGGCGTCTCGCAGCACGTAGCGATCGCCGGGAAGCAACGGCATCGGGCGTGGGAGGTGCAGGCGCGCCGCGCCCGTCTCCCCCGGCTCCAGGGCCTGGGGTCCCAGCACCCGCAGGCGGACCGGATGCTCACCCGAGCCCAGATAGGCCATGAACGCACCGCGACGAGACACCGGATGGTCGAGCGCG
>JBFIHN010000307.1:0-4429 GCA_041601775.1 Acidimicrobiales bacterium | reverse complement strand
GTCCATGATCCGGCGGCTGCCCCCAGCGGACGCTCTCGACCCAATCGAGGCCCCAGTACTGCGCCGCCGCCACCATGGCAGTGAACGCGTCGCCGGAGCGGCCCACGCTCGACGAGGTCTTCCTGGCACTGACCGGCGGCGTTCCCGCCATCAGCAACGATCCGCGATCTCGTCGCTGCGGGCACCGATGTCCTGTTCGCGACGCAGTATCTCGACGAAGCCGACCATCTGGCTGACGACATCGTCATCCTCGACCATGGCCGAGCCATCGCGGCCGGACATCCACCACTGCGAGCCAGCGACTGTGCCGGTTCAGTCTCCGGTGACGACCCGCTGCTCGACGACGCGCAGGACCACATCGCGGCCGTGGTCCTCCTGCAATCGCAGCTCGGCGACGGTGACCGCGCGGACCTCGACGGGTTCGGGCGTCCGCACCACCACGGTGACGACGATCGGATCGCCGTCCTCGACCTCGATCTCGGTCACGTCGGCTCCTGGGAACAGCTCGTCGACGTCCTCGATGGCGATCTCGGCCCGACGCGCCTCCTGGAAGGCGTCGAGCCCGGCGACGACGACGACGAAGGCCAGGGCGGTCGTCACCACCGCGATGAGCCAGCCGGTGTTCCGGTGGCGACCGTTGGTCGGGCGAAGGCCCATCCACCACAGGACGACGGCGCCGACCACGACGACCGAGATCGTGTTGAGCACGAACAGCAGGAGCGAACCGCTGGCCAGATCCACGTCGCCGAGACCGAGCGCCAGCCCGGTCGTGCACAGCGGTGGGACGAGGGCGGCGGCGATGGCCACGCCGGCAAGCGCGGCCGGGATGTCCTTGCGAGCGGTGGCGTACGCGCCGACCACGCCGGCCGAGATGGCGACGCCGAGGTCGATCAGCGAGGGGCTACCCCGCGCCAGCATCTCCTCGGTGGGGCTGCCCACGGGGATCACCGTGCCGACGCCCATGGCCACGAGAACCGCCCCCACGGTTCCCGCGAGGAGCGTGAACAGCGCCCGGCCGAGCACATCGACACGTGCCGTGACCAGGCCGGCGGACGCGGCGGCGAGGGGCCCGAGCAGCGGGGCGACCAGCATGGCGCCGATCACCACCGCGACGCTGTTCTGCAGGAGCCCGAACGAAGCCAGAAGCGCCGACACGCCGAGCAGGATCATGTAGTCGGTGGTGAGGGGTGCGTTCGCCCCGGCGCGCCACTCGACCGAGTCGCGCTCGAGCGGGGTGAGGACGGGGCGGAGCGAGCGGAACCAGGACCGCAGACGGTTCCGCCGGGTGCGCCGGACGGTCGCCCCGTGGGCGAGCACCGCGACGTGAGCCTCGTCCTGGCGGAGCGTCTGGTCGAGCGCGCCTCCCGACGCCAGCCGGGCGAGGCCGCGCCGGTGGGGCGCAGCGAGGAACAGCAGATCGGTGGCCCTCGACGTCGCCACGATCCCCTGACCCGGATGACTGGCGTCCACGATGTGGCCGTCGGCGTCCAACCACTCCGGCACCGCGTCGGCCGCTTCGGCGAGGACGGCGGCGGCGAAGGTGCGCGACAGGGCAGGATCACGCACGTGGACGGCGGTGAGCGGCACCGACATCCCGTCGGACACCAGCACGGCCAGCGACAGCGCGTCGAGCGCCTCAGGGCTCCCGTCGATGCCCACCAGGACCCGCTCGATCCCGATCTCGTCGCTCGGTCGGATGGCGAGGACTGCGCAGTGCACCGCCTCGATGACGGCGTCGGCCACCGGGCTGAAGTGCTGCCCGCCCGCACCCGCGGCCATGCCCATGATCACGAGATCAGGGTTGTGCTCGCGCACGAAGTCGAGGATGCCCCGAGCGATCGCCGGTGCGTCCCTGCGCTGCACCTCGATGCCGTGATCGGGTCCGAAGCTGGCGTCGAGCGCTTCGCCCACCTCCGCCAGCGCACCGGCCGACGACTCCGCCTGCGCGTCGTCGGTCACCACCGTGAGGGCGAGCAGTTCGCCCTCCTCTCGATCGACCAGCGAGCGGGCGATCGACACGAACAAGGGCGCCGTCCGCGGGTCCACGACCGGGATGACGATGCGTCGGAACCGGGCAAGCTCGTCCCCTGGTGACCGCTCGTCCTCGGCCTGTCCTCCGGCCGTGACCGTCACGGTGCCGGAGATCCGGTCACGAGGCAGGCGCACTGGTCGAGCGACGCGGCGAACACGGGCGCGAACCGTACGGCCCCGACGTGGTGGCGGGCGAGGCGCAGGCGACAGCGCGGGCGTTGTCCGGCGTCTGACATCGCGGTACTTGGCACACGGCTCTCGGATCGCTGACCACTGTCGCCCGCAGACCGCATCTGTGGATGCGACCAGGAAACCGCCGCTGACCTGCATGTTTACCTTGGTCGGGTGGGGGAGATTTGAACTCCCGACCTCTGCGTCCCGAACGCAGCGCTCTGCCAAGCTGAGCCACCACCCGGATTGGGTCCGGTCGAAATCGACCGGGCGGTCAGACTAACCGACTGCCCTCGCCGGTCACGATCCCGGCGCCGGCGGCGGTTGTCCGGGCACGTGCTCGCTCCCGAGCAGGGCCGCGACGGCCTCGGTGCCGACGAGTTCGATGTCGTCGCGACGCAGGCGGGCGAAGTCCTCCGGATCCATCGCATAGCGGACGCTGCGGGTCGGTTCGCCGCCACGCGACACGAACACGTCGCCGTTGGGCCGGTACCCGAGCGACTCGGTCACGCCGACGGACGACGGGTTGTCGGCGTACGCCTCGGTGATCATCCGCCGGGCGCCGAGACCGTCGAAGCCGAGTTGGAGCGCGGCGATGCGCATCTCCTTGCCGATGCCCTTGCCCTGGAACGCCAGACCGAGCCACGACCCGGTCTCGAAGGTCCGGGACCCCTTCCAACTGGCGGAGAAGAGCCCCTGCGTGCCGACGACGACACCGTCGACCACGGTGACCATCGTGATGAACGGGGCGTCGCCCTGGACGGTGGCCCGCTGTTGCCAGAACCACTGCAGCGTGTTCCGTTCGAGGAACGGTGACGGCACCTGGGTCCACGGGGTCTCGAAGGGCATCTCGTCGGGACCGTGCACACCGAGCACGGCCAACTCCGCCAACTCGACGAGGTCGTCGTCGGTCGGGAACCGCAGCACCAGACGCGGGGTGCGCACCTCGAGCGCGAACACGGGGTTGAGCGCAGCGAGGCGGTCGCGGGTGGTCATGCCCCGAGCTTTGCCGTCACATGCCGATGACGCCCACCGATTTCCAGAGCCACCAGCGGCAGCTCCTCGGGTCGCTATTCGGCCGGAGCCACCGCGGGGACGGTCTCGGCCGTCGACGACTCGGTGAACGAGTCACCGGCCAGGAGCGCGTTGGCGGCCCGACGGAGCCGGAACGAGTCGAGCGGCTTGATCAACCAACCGTCGACGTCGGACCGCTTGGCGAGGAAGGTGTCGGCCTCGCGGTCGAGCAGCATGAGGATCGACGTGGCCGGGAGGCGACCCATCGCGGCCTCGGCCCGGAGCTTCATCGCGACGGCCATGCCGCCCATGTTCCCGATCTGGAGGTCGAGCACGACGATGGCCGGGTCGTGCGCTTCGACCGCAGCGGCCACGTCCACGCCTGCTCGCACCCGGACGACCGTGGTGACGTCGTCGGCGATCGCAGCGTCGACGTCGGCGGCGACCGCATCGGTGTCGGTGGCGATGAGCACGACTGGCACGTCGGGAAAGCTAGCGTGCGGCCGGTGGAGATCCACATCGAACAGATGCCCGACTACACCCTGTGCCGACCCAGCGGAGAACTCGACGCGTACACCGTCGGGGAGTTCCGAGAAGCGCTCGGCGGTATCGCCGACGTCACGGCGTTGCTCATCGACCTGAGCGACGTGCCCTTCATGGACTCGGCTGGCCTCGGTGCCCTGATCGGCGGTATCCGTCGAACCCGTGAAGGCGGCGGCAACGTCGCCGTCGCCTGCAGTCGGCAGTCGCTCACCCGCCTCCTGCACACCACGGGATTCGACCGCATCGTGCCGGTCGAGGAGTCCGTCGACGAGGCCGCGGCGATGCTCGCAGCCAGCGTCGACGGCTAGCGCAGATAGCGCTCGATCTCGCGCAGGCCCTCGAGGTCGTGCACATCCGAGCGGAGGAACGGCACCCGGACCACCGGCGCCGGGGCAACGGTCGCGGCCAGCGGGGCGATGTGTTCCTCTTCGCGTGACGACACCAACTGGAAGTCGGCGAGGTTGCGGTACAGGTCCCCCATCGCCGTGTCGGCCAGCGAGTTGGCGCGTTCGCGGGTCGCTTCGGGCAGGCCGTCGGCGAAGTTCGGGTGCATGCGGTTGATGACCAGACTGCGGACGGGGATCCCGCCCTCGGCCAGCTTCTCGGCGAAGAACGTGGCCTCGGCCATCGTGTCGCGGCGCGGTGACGCCACCAGCACGAACGCCGTGTC
>JBFIHN010000306.1:0-4429 GCA_041601775.1 Acidimicrobiales bacterium | reverse complement strand
CCGGCGAAGACCAAGGCGTACGAGTCGACCATCCACTGGAGGGCGCTGGTCGAGGCGTCGAGTTCGCTCGCCAGCGTCGGCAGGGCGACGTTGAGCGAGGTGTTGCCGATGATGACGATCATCAAGCTGGCGCAGAGCACGGCCAGGATCAGCCAACGGCGGTCATACACGGCCGGGTCGATCTCCGGGCCGGGGTCCGGTGTGCGGTGAGGATTGGGGGCGTCCACAGGTTCTCCAATTTCGATACGCATTCGTTTCGGAACGATAGGTGATCAAACCGCTCGCTCCACGGGAGATTCCCCCATGTGCCTGTGAAACCTGTCACGGCGACCACAAGACGTCGGGAGTGTTTCGATACGCTGACGTCGTCATGGCCCGCCCCCGCAGTGAAGACGCACGCAACCGGGTGATCGAGGTTGCGGTCGACGCACTCCTCGCGCTGGGTGTCGAGGGCGTGACCATCGAGAACCTGGCCCTGCGGTCCGGCGTCGCCAAGTCGACGATCTACCGGCACTTCGGCAACCTCGACTGCATCGTCACCGAGGCGTTCCGCTCTCGCATCGTCGAGTACCCGACGCCGGACACCGGTTCACTCGAGACCGACGTCGAGGAGCTGTTCATCCGCTACAGCCTCGATGATCACCGCCAGCTCAACGAGTTGATGCCCCTCCTGCTCGAGGCGGCGCGACGCGACCCGGCGTTGTGCGAGGTGCGCGACCGCATCCTGGCGGAGCGCCAACGGCCGCTGCGGACGGTCGTGAAGCTGGCTCAGGCCCGGGGCGAGATCGACCCCGACCTCGACCTCGACATCGCCATGGCGATGCTGACCGGACCCCTGACCTACCGGAAGATGGTCCAGGACCTCGAGGTCGACGACGAGTTCCTCCGCGTGGTCCTACGCGGTGCCGTCGCCGCGCTCCGCTCCACCGTCGACTGAGCGCTCCACCAGCTCCTCGAGTTCGGCGACCGTGGCCGCCAGCGCCTGGGCGGTGGGATGGTCGGGCAGCCGGGCGGAGATGGCGTCGGTGAGCGAGCGGTAGTACCAGCAGTGGTCGGCCGGGTCGCTGGTGTTGAAGCGTTGCCACACGGCATCGCCCTCGGTCGCCAGGTCGCGCACGATCGACGTCGCGTTGTGGAGCTTGTCGGCTGCCGCGACCTCGAGCGAGGCGATCGCCTTGTGGGCGAGCGACGCGACGTAGGCCTCCTTGCGGGTCCGCCAGTCGGCCCTCACCTCACCGGCCGCGGTGTCGACGAGGCTGTCGGACAGGTCGCGCACGATGGCGGCGACGTCGTCACCGAACTCGTCGCGCACGTCGTCGAGGCGCTGCTTCCCGCCGTGGTCCTCGGCGACGTCGTGCAGGTAGGCCGCCGCGATCTGCACGGGGCTCCCGGCGTGCTCCTCGACGATCGCCGCCACCTCGGCGAGGTGGGCGTCGAAGTAGGAGCGGCCGGTTCCCTTCCGCATGTCGCCGGCATGGGCACCACGTGCGTACGCCCTCGCCCGTCCAACCACTGCACCCGGGTCGTCCGCCATCATGAGGATGCTAGGACCCCACCGATCGGAGAAACCATGTCGTCCACGCCACCGGGCCAGCAGCAGCCAGCGGGACAGACCCCGGCGGGGTGGTACCCCGACACGAACCAGCCGGGCACGCTGCGGTACTGGGACGGGAACGCCTGGACCGAACACACCCACGTCGGTCAGGCCGCCGTTGCACCTCTGGCGGCGGCCAGCCATCCGACCGGCTACGCCGTCTACCAGCCAGGCATGGTGCCCGGCTCAGCCACGACCGTGGGCGCTGATGGTCGTCTTCATTTCGCCGGCCGACCCATCTGCACGCCGTGGCAACGGCTCGGCGCCTACGCGCTGGACTCGCTGCTCGCGCTCGTGACCCTGGGCATCGGCTGGGTCATCTGGGCGTGCTTCACCGCCCAGGATGGACAGACCCCCGCCCGACGGCTTCTCCGTCAGCGCGTCCTCCGACACCCCGACGGAACGGTCGCGAGCTTCGGGTGGATGTTGGGCATGCGCGGCCTGGTCGCCGGTCTGGTGGTGGGACTCGCGTGGCAGTGCGTCCTCCCTGGACTGATCCTCGCCTTCATGCCCTTCTGGGACGACAAGAACCAGACCCTCACCGACAAGATCTCGTCGTGTGTGGTGGTGTCGGAAGCCTGACTAGAGCTCGATGCCGACGCCGCCGGCGGCGCGTTGGCGGTCGGAGAACGACGCCTCGTAGACGTCCTCGGGCGCCTCGCGGACCAGTTGGTCGAGGATCACGGCGTCGTCACCGACGAGGATGCGCCAGCGACCGGCACGCACGCCGTCGAGGATGATCCCGGCGGCTTGTTCGGCCGAGGTGGGGGCGTTGTCGCGGAACATCTCGCCCATGGTCGTGAGGAGACCGCGGATCGCTTCGTCGGTGAAGGCCGATGCGTCGAGCCCTCGTCCTTCCATCATCCGACGGGTCTCGGCCAGGTCGTCGGTCGTCATGTCCTCGGGTCGGTGACCCAGGATCTCGGCGGAGTTGAGGACGATCGAGGTACCGATGTGCCCGGGCATCACGACCGACACGCCGACGTGCGGGGCATTGAGGCGGAAGTCGTTGACCAACGCCTCGGTGAACCCCTTCACCGCGAACTTGGCGGCCGAGTAGGCGGTGTGGGCGCGGTCGGGGCCGAGCGAGGCCCAGAACCCGTTGACGCTGCTGACGTTGACCAGGTGGCCGGCGTCGGAGGCCACCAGCAGGGGCACGAACACGCGGCAGCCGTTGTAGACGCCCTGCCAGCACACCTCGAAGGTGCGGTCCCACTCGTCACGCGGTCCGGTGACGAAGCTGGCGCCACCACCGATGCCGGCGTTGTTGAAGACGAGGTTGACGTGGTCGGTGCCGTGCTCGGCGACGACGTGGTCGCGGAAGGCGACCATGGCCGACTCGTCGGAGACGTCGGCGACGAAGGTGGTGACGCGGGTGCCGGCCGGCGCCTCCTTCTCGGCGAGCGCCTTCGACTCGGCCATGTTGTCGGCCGACACGTCGCACATCGAGACGTGGGCCCCGGCGCCCGCGAGCTGGCGGACGAGCTCGCGCCCGATCCCCGTGCCCCCGCCGGTGACCACGGCGATACGTCCCTCGAACTGTTCCATCTGCTGTCCCCCGTCGTCGGTCTTGACCGTGCGGTCAAGACCGTAGCAGCACCGATTCGGGCCGGGCCCCCCGGTACGGTGCGGCGGTGATGACCGGGGTTCCGTCGCCGACCAGGCTCGCCGCGCTGGCCGGTCTCCTGTACCTCCCCTTCATCGGGTTCGGCTACGGCACCGACATCGACATCACCAACGTCCGACGCAGCGGACGGTCGATCCTCGAGGGCGACTACCGCTACTCGCGTCCGCCGGGTGCGTTCGCTCACGAGTTGACCACCGGCGTGCTCGACCGCCTCGGCGGGTCGACGCTCGTCGCGCTCGGGTCCGTCGTGGCGGCGGTGATCGCCCTGGTGGCCCTGGCGCGCATCATCGAACGCAACCACGGGGCCCGAGCGGCGCGGATCGCGGTGCTCGTGGTGGCCACCCAGCCCTGGTTCTGGGTCGCGGCCACGTCGCTGGGCGACTACGTGTACGCGCTCGCGTTCTTGCTGGTGGGCATCGAGTTGGCCCAACGCGACGCCCGTGTGCTGGCCGGCCTCGCCTTCGCGATGGCGATCGGGTTCCGCTTCGGCACGGCGCTGTTGATCGCGGCCTACCTGCTGGCCGAGGTGACCGGCTCGGATGCCGCGGGGCGGACCGGCCGCGAGCGATGGCGGCCCGCCGTCGCAACCGGACTGGTGGCGGGCGTGGCCGGCCTGGCGTTCTTCATCCCGCCGTGGTTGTCGGTCGGGCGCACGGCCCGCTTCCTGCAGAACCAGTTCCAGACCGGCGACGCGGCGGTGATGGTCGCCCGATGGGGCGTCAAGAACGTGGCCTTCTTCGGACTGGTCACGATGGTCGTCGTCGCCGTCCGTGCCCCGGTCTTCGTGGCGACGCTGCGCCGCTTCTCGGGCCTCGTCATGGTGCGCTTCGCCGTCTACGCCGCCGTGGTGACCGAGCTGTTGTACCTGCGGTTCCCGTGGAAGCCCGCCCACCTGTTGCCCATGGCCCTCTGCCTCGCCGTGTTGTTGGCCGTCAGCCCCCGGGCCACCAACCGGCTGGTCGGGGCCGTGGTCGCGTCGCAACTCCTGCTCGCCGTGGTGTCGGTGAACCTGGCCGAGCCCGACGTGGCCGACGCAGCGACCACCGGACGCTTCGCCCCCGGCATCGCGAGAGGCGTCGTCGTCAACGAGATCGGCTGCCGGCTCGATCCGGACCACGACGGCGCATGGCCCGCGCTCGAGTCGATCGATGCCGACTACGCCGCAGTCGCCGTGTTCGTCTGCCAGGCCCGGTCGTGGCGGGCCGGGG
>JBFIHN010000305.1:0-4431 GCA_041601775.1 Acidimicrobiales bacterium | reverse complement strand
TGGCGTCCCGACAGGGGTACGGCTGGTTCGTGGCGGGGGAGACCGTCCGCCAGTCGCTCGGTGCCCTGTCGACGATCGAAGGGCAGTTGACCGACCAGGGCAGGGTGTCCGAGCGTCGAGTGGTGTCGTTCGGGTTCAGCGCCCGGGACGGCGTCGACGAGCTGGTGGTGGTGCGGGTCAACCTCGCCGACGGCCTCCCGTTCGCGCTCGTGACCGTGTGGTGTCCCGCCGATCTCGGGTCGTCGCTCAGCCGCGACGACGTCGAGTCGGCGACGTTCTACGAGCTCCTGCCCGTCGACTTCGACCACGCGACCCAGACGATCGGCGCGGCCCTGGCCGACGAACGCGACGCCGCGCTGCTCGAGGTCCCGCCCGGTTCCCCGATGCTCGTGGTGGAACGGGTCAGCGTCGACGCCGGTGGACGGGCGGTGCTCACGTCGGAGCACCGTTTCCCGGCCCATCTGACCGAGTTCGTGGTCGAGCTGCCGTTCCAGGAGGGCGCGGAGTTGTCCCCGGCCGGGCTGCGATTGGTGCAATCCTGACCGGATCGAACTCCTCGTCGAGCTCCGGGTCGGCCACGATCGACGGGCAACGCGCCTCGACTGCCGGGTGGAGGTCGACGACACCGCCTCGGTCGGGGACCTGCGCCGTGCGCTGACCGAGCACGCCCTCGCCCGCGACGTCGCGGTGGCGGGTGGCTCCGCCCTCTGGGACGACGTCGGGGGTCGGCTCGACGACGACCACCTCGTCTCGGGCATCGGGCTCTGCTCCGGCATGCGGGTGTGGCTGTCGCCGCAGATGCCGCCACCGCCGACCACGCCGGTCGCCGTCGAGCTCGCGGTCGTCGGCGGACCGGACCTCGGGCCGCCGACCGTGCTTGGCCCGGGACGGCATCGCATCGGTGGCTCCTCGCGCGACGACGTGGCCCTGCTCGGCGCCGGCCTCGCGCCGGGCGCGGTCCTCGCCGAGATCGACCCGTCGGGGCGAGTCCTGCTCGACGGGGACGTCGAACGGACCGGCGACGACGTGGTGATCGGTCCGTTCACCCTCCGGATCCGACCGCTGCACGTGGACGACGTCGTCGACACCTCCGGTGGTGTCCCGTTCAACCGCACGCCGTACCGCCCGGTGCCCGAACGGGTGCGGGTACTCGAGCCGCTGCCCGCACCCCCGTCGGCGCCACCACCGTCGAAGGCGGCCATCGCCTCGCTGCTGGTGCCGTTGGCCAGTGGCGTCGGTTTCGCCGTGGTGCTGGGCCGGCCCCAGTTCCTCGTGCTCGCGCTGCTCGCCCCGCTCGTCCTGCTCCTCGTGGCACGGAACGAGCGGCGCAAGGGCCGACGGTCGTTCCGTCACGACCGTGCCGACCATCTCCGACTGCTCGACGAGCGGGTGGCCGAGGTGGCCGTCGCCGTCGAGGAGGAACGGGTCGATCGTCGACGTGCGCTCCCGCCGGTGTCGCAGCTCATCGAGGAGGCACGTACCCGCCGTCCGTCGTTGTGGGCACGGGGACGGGACTCGCCCGACCTGCTCGTGCTGCGCCTCGGGACCGCCGACGTCCGGAGTCGGATCGAGGTGTCGGTCGAGTCCGGCGGCGACCCCGACCTGCACCGCGGGGCGGTCCAGCGGCTCGCGACCGCCGCGGCGACGGTCCCTGCGGTCCCGGTTCCCCTCGATCTCGACGACGCCGTCAACGTCGGCTTCCACGGCCCGGCCGAGCTCGTCGACGGGGCCGTCCGCTCGGTGCTCGGCCAGGTCGTGGCCCGCCACGGACCCGAGGACGTCGTGGTGGTGGCGCTCCTCGCGCCCTCGGCCCTGCGGTCCTTCGAATGGCTCCGCTGGGTGCCGCACGTCCGCTCGTCCGCGTCCCCGCTGCCGGGCGACCACCTCGCCGTGTGGCCCGAGTCGATCGCCGAGGTCCTGGGGGCATTGCTCGACGTGGCCAACGAGCCGCGCGACTTCCCGAGGATCGTGGTCGTCGTGCACCAGGACGCGACCGTCGACCGGGCGGCGCTCGGCCGCCTCCTCGACGCCGCCCCCGCCGCGGGGATCCGGGTCCTGTGGGTGGGCGACGACGAGGCCCTGATGCCGCGGCAGTGCGCGACGGTCGTCCGCATCGCCGACGGCGTGGGCCGATCGATCTGTTCGACCACCGACAGTCGATCCGAACCGGTGGCGTTCACCGCCGAGGCCATGGACGGCGCCTGGCTCGACCGCCTCGCCCGTCATCTGGCGCCCCTGCGCGACGCGTCGAGTGTCGCCCGGGTGGGCTCGATCCCGCGGACGGTCGGGCTCACCGACGTGCTCGGCGGCACGCCGGCACCGGCCGACGTGGCCTCGGCCTGGACGCTGAGCGACGGCGGCTTCCTGGCGGCACCGGTCGGCGTGGGGCCGGAGGGCGTGCTCTCGCTCGACCTCGTCGACCAGGGCCCCCACGCACTGGTGGCCGGGACGTCGGGGTCCGGCAAGAGCGAGCTGTTGCAGACCTGGGTGGCCGCGCTGACGGCCCGCCACCCGCCCGAGCGGCTGACGTTCTTGTTCATCGACTACAAGGGCGGCGCCGCGGCGGCACCGTTCGCCGAGGTGCCACACAACGTCGGCGTCGTCACCAACCTCGACGCACGCACGAGCCTGCGGGCGCTCACGTCGTTGCGGGCGGAACTCGAGCGGCGGATGGGGTTGCTGGCCGACCGGGCGTCCGACCTCACCGAGTTCACCGCGGTGGATCCCGAGCACGCGCCACCCCGCCTGGTGCTGGTCGTGGACGAGTTCGCCACGCTGGTCAAGGAGGTCCCCGACTTCGTGGCCGGCGTCGTCGACATCGCCCAGCGCGGCCGCAGCCTGGGGATCCACCTCATCCTCGCGACACAGCGACCCGCCGGGACCGTGAACGAGCACATCCTCGCCAACACCAACCTGCGGATCGCGCTCCGGGTCGTCGATCCGTCGGACAGCCAGAACGTGATCGGGTCGACCGACGCGGCCGAGATCCCGGTCCCGCTCCGTGGACGGGCCTTCGCCCGCATCGGACCGACCGACCTGGTCCCGTTCCAAGCGGCGTGGTCGGGTGGGCCCCGTCACGGCGGCGAGTCCCGGCGCGTGCGCGTCGCGCCCCTCGGGTTCGGCGAGGGACGCGCCGAGTCCGGTGGCCGGACCGGGAACGAGCACGGCACCCAACTCGACGACGTACTGCGATCGGTGGTCCTGGCCGCCAAGCGTTCCGGACGGCGCGCGCCCCGACGGCCCTGGTTGCCGCCGCTGCCCGACGTCGTCCCGCTCGAGTCGATCACCTCGGCGGCGGCCGGCGAGGCCGCGCGGGCCGGGGATCGGGGACGCGTCGCGGTCATCGGTCTGCACGACGATCCCGTCCACCAGCGTCGGCTGCCCGCGGTCGTGGACCTCGAGGCCGAGGGGGGCCTCGCCGTGGTGGGTGTCGGCGGGTCGGGTCGGTCGACGGTGCTGCGGACCGCGGCGGTCTCCCTGACCGATGGCGCGCCGACGTCCGCGGTGCAGTTGGTCGCGTTCGACCACGGGAGCCGGGCGCTCCTCCCGCTCCTGGAGTTGCCGCACACCCGAGCGGTCGTGACCGCGGACGACCGCGAAGCGACCGCGCGCGAGATCGAGTGGCTCGAGGAGCAGGTGCGGGCACGCCGCGCGATGCTCGGCGACGAGCGGGTCGAGTCGCTCGGTGCACTCCGGCGCCGCGACGGAGTGCCCGTCGTGCCACGCCTCGTCGTGCTGATCGACGGCTTCGGCGCGCTGCGGGCCGAACTCGACCGGCCGGCCAGCTACGAATGGCTCCAGGCCCTGCAACGGGTGCTGGTCGAGGGACGCCAGGTCGGGATCCATCCGATCGTGACCGCCGATCGACGGGCCGACATCCCCAACCCGGTGCTCGGTGCCCTGGGTGCGCGTCTGGCGTTGCGGATGGCCGAGCCCGAGTCGATGGTCAGCTTCGGGGTGCCGTTGGCGCTGGCCCGGGCCGGGGGACTGGTCGCCGGGCGGGGTTACCTCCGCGGTGACGAGGAGGTCCAGGTCGCCGTCCTCGGTGACGATCCCAGCGGCGCGGCGCAGGCGGCAGCGCTGGTGGAGCGTGGGCGCGACGCCGACTCCGCACCGGTGACCCGTCCGGTCGGGCTGCCGCTCCACGTCGAGCGGCCCGGCGACGCCGACCACGGACTGGTCGTGGCCATCGGCGTGGAGGAGGGCATCGACGGCGAGATCGACCCGGCCCTCGTCGACCTCGCCGGCGGGCATCTGGTGGTGGTCGGACCTCCCGGCTCCGGCCGCTCCACCGCGCTCGCCGCCGTGTCGGAGGGTCTCGCCGCCCTGGGGTGCCCCACGCTCGTGGTCGCGCCGCGCCGGGTGGACGTCGACGCCCTCGACGCCCTCGCCGCGGCGGCCGGGCCGACGGTGGTCATCATCGACGACGCC
>JBFIHN010000304.1:0-4463 GCA_041601775.1 Acidimicrobiales bacterium | reverse complement strand
GCAACAGCACTTCCTGGCTGACGGTGGCGGCGTGGGTGCCGTCCTCGCCGAACACCTCGCCGGTCGCGAGCCCCCGTGAACCGGTCAGGCCGCGGCTGCCGAGGTCGTGGAGATGCCAGGCACCGGCATCGAGGGGCCGGTGGAACCAGATGGCGTGGTCGAGGCTCGCCGACATGAACGTCCGGTCGAAGTCGGCGTCGCTCATGACCGCGGTCCGTTGCGGGTGGTCGGCGATCACGGCCTCGGTCGGCAGGTCGTCGGAGAGGTAGGCGAGCGCGCAGGCCTGGGTCAGGGGGTCGTCCGGTACCGGTTCGGTCATACGGATCCATGCACGCGCGGCTGCACGGTTCGGATCCCCGACGTCGCCGTCGATCTGTCGACGCTCGAACACGTGGCTCCACGAGTTGGAGAGATAGCTGTCCGCGGGCCCGATGCCGGGCGGGATCGTCATCGGCTGCACGTCGACGGCGTCCTCGGGAACGTGGAACGAGGCCGCGAGGTTCAAGATGGCTCCGATCGACTGCCGGGCGACGACCCGGCGAGTCGTGAACGAGCGGCCGTTGCGGATCCGGTCGACCTCGAAGCGGATGGGCTCGGTGTGGTCACCGGGCCGGATGAAGTACGCGTGCAGCGAGTGGGGGTGGTGGCCGGCGTCGACCGTCAAGCCGGCGGCCCGCAGTGACTGCGCCACGATCTGGCCGCCGTAGAGACCGCCCCACGGATAGCGCGGACCGACCCCGACGAACGTGTCGGCACCGTGCGGCTCGAGAGCCATCATCTGAGCGAAGGTCGCGAGTTCGAGGTCGGCGGTCACCTCGAGAGTCTCTCCGCAGCCGTGCCACGGGGCAAAAGCCGGCCGGGCGTCTCGGAGGAATCGGAGGATTCCGTGGGCGCGGAGACAGGAGTCCACGCCGCGACAGCGAAGAGAGCCTTGTGACCGCCGTTCGCCTGCGCCTCCTGACCGCGGTCCTGCTCGTCGTCGCGACGACAGGCGTGGTCGCAGCGGGACTCCGGAGCACCACCCCACCCGAGATCCAGATCGCGCGTGCCGCCGTCATCGTCACCCCGGAGCCGGTCGGTGCCCAGCCGGTCGTCCCCGTGTCGGTGGCCACCGAGGAGTCGGTGGCACCCACCTCCGTGCCGCCGACGTCGACACCTGCGACCGCCGCCGGTTCGTCACCGACGACCGCCTCCACGCCGGCTCCCGCGCCCACGACCACGACCACCGTCGCCCAGCCGGCGACGACGACCACGGTGCCTCCTGCGGCGTCGCCGACGTCGTCGGCGCCGGCCTCGATGACGGCCTGCGAGCGCGACCTGCTCGACCGGATGAACGAGGCGCGTGCGTCGCGGGGGACGGCGGCACTCGTTGCCGACGGGCGGATCATGCCCATCTCGCGACGGTGGAGCGACGAACTCGCCGACCGCCAGGACCTGGCGCACAACCCGGACTACGCGAACCAGGTGTTCGCCGCTCGCCCCGAGGCCGTCCGTGCCGGCGAGAACGTGGGGCGGACCCATGGGACGAACGAGGGCCTCTTCGACGCGTTCATGGCGTCCGACGGGCACCGCCGCGCCATCCTCGAACCCGGACACACCCATGCCGGTGTCGGCTGCACCGTCGACGGCGGCGGCCAACTCTGGGTCACCGTCAACTTCTGGGGCTGAGTCGGCGACTCAGCGGCGGTGGATCGCCACCCGCCACTGATCGACCAACGGGACCCGGGTGAGCGCTCGGGCTGCGGTGTAGGTCCAGGCCAACACCTCGGAGTGGGCGATGTCGATCGGCACCCAGAGGACGAGCCCACGTTTCGCGTGGTCGGCGACGACCCGCCACCGATCGGGGACGACGACGTCCTTGCCGGCCAGCCGCTCGACGGCCTTGGCCCCCGTACCGTGCAGGATCCCGACGGACACCGGCTCGCGCCGCCGCCCCCCGGTGTCGGCCGGCACCCAGGTCGCGCGCGGGATGGCCGGCCCCCGACCGCTGAGCAGCCGACCGAGCGTCGTCTGCTGTGGCGGCGGGAACCGGTCGTCGAACGCGGGATCGAAGGTGAGCCAACCGCTGCCGTCGGACAGCTCGTCCATGACGGCGACGACCCCTCGGTCGCCCTCACCCGGAACGAACTCGAGGAGGTCGATCGTGGGTCGGCGACGGCTCACATCAACTTGGACTTCTCGCTGCCCTCGTACTTGTCGATCGCGGTCTCGAGGACCTCGAGCGAACCGAGGGCACCCATGAACTCGGACATGTGCGGCTCGGCGAAGTGGGCGCCCATGGCCTCTTCGCTCTCCCATTCCTCGAACACGCGGAACTTCCCGTCGGTCTCGAGGTCGGCGTAGAAGGCGTAGGAGATGCTCCCGGCCTCCTTGGCGGTCTCGGCGGCGAGCGTCTTCATGAGCTCGGCGGCGGCGGCGTGGTCGGACGGGGCGACCTGGATGATTCCGGAAACGACGATCATGGTCGGGCAGTCTGCCCTACAGGATCTCTTCGATGCGTTCCATGGTCTTGTCGGTGATCTTCGCGAGCACCTCGACGGCACGCATGTTCTCGACGACCTGCTCGACCTTGCTGGCACCGGTGATCACCGACGAGACGTTGGGGTTCTTGGCGCACCAGGCGATGGCGAGCTGCGCCGGCGTGGCGTCGAGTTCCTCGGCGATGTCGCGCAGCTTGCGGACCTTCTCGTTGGCCGCGTCGTCCGAGACCATGTCCTTGATCCACTCGTACCCTTCGAGCGCGGCTCGCGAGTCCTCGGGGATCCCGTCGATGTACTTGCCGCTGAGCAGACCCGAGGCCAGCGGTGACCAGGTCGTGAGACCGAGACCGATGTCTTCGTAGAGGCGGGCGTACTCCTTGTCGACCTTGCGTCGAGTGAGCATGTTGTACTGCGGCTGCTCCATCACCGGCTTGTGCAGGTGGTGGCGCTCGGCGATCTCGTACGCCGCCCGGATCTCGTCAGCGGTCCACTCAGAGGTCCCCCAGTAGAGGGCCCAGCCCCGTTCGATGGCGTCGGACATCGCCCACACCGTCTCTTCGATGGGCGTGTCGGGATCGGCACGGTGGCAGTAGATGAGGTCGAGATGGTCGAGCCCCATGCGCTCGAGCGACGCGGGGATGGCATCGAGCAGATACTTGCGGTTGAGCGTGTACTTGGTGTTCGGACCCTCGTGGATCCCCCAGTAGAACTTGGACGACACGACGTACTCGTGGCGCTTCCATCCGTTGGCGGCAAAGGCCTCGCCCATCAGTCGTTCCGACTCGCCACCGGCATAGGCCTCGGCGTTGTCGAAGAAGTTGCACCCCGCATCCCACGCTGCGGCCATGCAGTCGGCTGCGAGCCCGGAATCGAGCTGCGGGCCGAAGGTGACCCAGCTCCCGAACGAGAGCACGCTGACCTTGAGGCCAGAGTTTCCGAGACGGCGATATTCCATGTCCATGTGTCCGAGGTTACGACCGCCGAGCGGGTTCGCAACCGGCACCCGTCACCGGTCAGACCAGCGCACCGGCGACGCGCACCGCCCCCGGGACCGCCTCGCACGTGACCGGGAGCGGACCGAGTTCGTCGCCGTCGGCCCACATGAGCACGTCGTCGTCGCTGGCGATCGTGACCGAGGTGCACGAGTGGACCGTGACGTCGCGATGGCGGACGTGACGACCCGAGAAGACCGTGGGGAACACCCGCAGGAAGGTGCCCCGGCCCACGTCGCCGATGACCACGACCTCGAGTCTGCCGTCGGTCGGCGTGACCCCGGGACAGGTCTTCATCCCCCCACCGAAGTACGACGTGTTCCCGATGGACATCATCGTGGTCGCGGCGTCGTGCACGACCCCGTCGATCTCGACCGTCGCCGTCACCGTGCGGAGACGCGGGAGTTGGAGCAGGGTCGCCACCGTGTACCGCTGCGCGCCCCGCGGCCATCGCAACCCGTTCGCACGCGCCGTGACGTCACCGGCGAACCCCATGGTCGCCACCGAGGCCACCCAGCCGTGATTCGTGCGCATGGCATCGACCGGCACCCCCGGATCGAGCGCGGAGGAGACGCGATCGTCGAGCGACCCGCCGAGCAGGCCCAGCGCCCGGGCGAAGTCGTTGCCGGTCCCCTGGGGGACCAGACCGAGGACCACGTCGGTCTCGGCGACCGCCTGGAGGGCGATGCGGACCAGACCGTCGCCACCGACCGCGACGATCCGCTCGGCGCCAGCAGCGACGGCCTCGACCGCCGCCCTCTCGGCCGCTGCGGCCGATGTCGCCTCGAGCAGTTCCGCATCGAGACCACGCGACCGCAGTTGGTCGACGACCGTCTCGACGTCGCCCGTCCCGCCTCTCGCCGCCGGGTTCCCCAGAACATGCACCGTCATGGTCGGCACGGTACGCAACAGATTCCCCTTGCGTTCTAAGAGCATTCTCTTACAATGACGGGATGACCACCACCGCTGCCGCCGATCCCGCCGCCGCGGG
>JBFIHN010000303.1:0-4468 GCA_041601775.1 Acidimicrobiales bacterium | reverse complement strand
TACGGCGTCTCGCCGCGCGGCGAGACCGCAGGGGTGCGGCCCGTCGTCTACCGGTTCGGACCGCCCACTCGGTTCGGGGAACGCTACCGAGGCGACCTCGAAGCCTCGGCGACGACGCGGGTCCTGCTGGGCGCCAACGTCGTCGAGATCGTGGAGTCGAACGGCCGGGTCGACTCGCTCCGGGTGCGCACCCTGGACGGCAACGCGTTCGGCGTCTCGGCCGATCACTTCGTGCTCGCCACCGGCGGACTCGAGGTGCCACGCCTGCTGCTGGCGAGTCCGGGGAGCACGGGGCTCGGCGTCGGCAACGAGCACGACCTGGTCGGACGGACGTTCATGGAGCACCCCCATTTCGTCGCTGGGCGCATGATCCTCACCGGCACCGGGGAGGAGCGGCGGCCCTACGCGCTCCAGCACTGGGGAGACGTCGAGGACTGGCACACGTGGGTGGGCTTCGCGCTCGACCCCGGCGTGCAGGAAGCGGCCGGCGTGGGCAACGCGACCGTGTTCGGGTGGAGCGACGGGGGACATCTGGCCGGCGTCGCGTCCGAGGTCTCTCGCAGCATGGGCGATGCCACGAGCGCGTTCACCGGTCGAAGTGCCGGGATCTACACGACGTTCATCCGTACGGAATCACGTCCGGACCCGGAGTCGCGGGTGACGCTGTCCGACGAGAGCGATGCGCTGGGGGTGCCCCGTCTCCGTCTCGACTGGCGGATCGGCGACTTCGAGTGGGACACGGCCCGGGTGACGCTCGAACACCTGGCGACGTCGCTCGGCGAGTCCGGGACGGGTCGCCTCGAGATCGACCCGCGCGGTGAGGACTTCCGCTCCGTCGTGACACTCGGGATGGGGAACCACCACATGGGTACGGCGCGTATGGCGGTCTCGGCCGGCGACGGCGTCGTCGACGCCACGTGTCGTGTCCACTCGACCGAGAACCTCTACGTGGCCGGGTCGGCGGTGTTCCCGACGGCGGGCGCGGCGAACCCGACCCTCACCATCGTCGCGTTCGCCCACCGGCTCGCCGACCACCTGGCGAGCCTGTCGTGATGCCCGGGAGGCGGGTGCTGGCGGTCGTGGCGGTCGTCGCCGCGCTGCATGCCCTGTGGTACGCGTTCCTCGTCCCGCTCTGGGCGTTCGAGGACGAGGAACAGCACGTCGACTACGTGCTGTCGGCGGCGAAGGGCAACCTGCCACGGATCGACGACGGCATCGACGAGCGGATCCTCGCCTCCGCGTTCGAGACCGAACGACACGTCCGGCTCGGGTTCCGGACCGAGCAGGGAACGATCAGCGGCCTGGAGACGTACTCCTACCTCGCCTACCACCCGCCGGCCTACCCGCTGCTGGGAGTCCCGGTGGCGTGGGCCGTGGGCAGCGACCCGGTCGCGACCGTCCACGGGCTGCGCGCGCTCGGCGCGCTCCAGGCCGCAGCGCTCGCCGTGCTGGTGGCTATCGCGGCTGCGCTCGTGGCGCCGCCGCAGCACCGTGACCGGGCCGCCCTGGTCGCAGGGCTCGTGGTGGGCCTGACGCCTGTCGTGGCCCACAGCGGGGGGCGGGCGACGAACGATCTCCTGGTCGCCGTGGCGGTCGCCGCCGTGGCCGTCGCGTCGCTGGTGTGGATCCGGACGCGCGCGGACACCGCGGCCCTCGCTGTCGGCATCGCCGCCGCCGGGGCGGTCGGCGTCAAGGCGACCGCAGGCGTCGCCGTCGCCGCCATGGTCGGGATCGCTGCGGTCGCGGTGGCCAGGACGTGGAGGCAGTGGCTCGCCGTCGTCGTGCCTCCCGCGATCGTCGGCCTGTCGTGGAGCGCGGTGCTGCGCACCCGCTACGGCACGATCGACGGGTCCGAGGCCTTCACCGACGCCTACGGTCACCCGTTCGTGGGCGCGTGGCCCGGATTCTCCGAGGTCGTCGACCGAGGGCTCCTTCCCGAGGGGTCGAATCCCTGGGGCCTGATCGCTCCCGTCTCGCTCGTCGTGGTGGTCTCCTTGGCGCTGTGCGGTGGCGTCGTCTTGGCCCGCAGGCGTGCAACCGAAGGGCGGTGGCTGGTCGTGGTCTCCGCCGTCGTCACGACGGTCGTCGCCGTCCTCGTCGCTCTCTCCGCGCACCGTGGTCACGCGATCGCGTCCCCCCGCCACTTCCTCGGCGTGATCGCGCTCCTGTCGGTGGTCGCCGGTGCGGGTCTGGCCCGGGTCCGGCGGGCGTTGGTGGTGCTACCGGTCGCGACGCTCGTGGTCGTGGCCGTCACGGCGCTCGCCCGCTTCCAAGGTCAGTACCCGTGAGCCCGGGCGCGCCATGACCTATCCGAGCATCGACCCCGTGCTCGCTGGTGAGGTGCTGCAGACGATCGGCGTCGCCGACGGGGCCGACGTCGAGACGGTCGTGACCGCGTTCCGGGGGTGGATGCCCGCGGGGAGCACCGCGAAGTGGGCGGCCGTCGACCGCGGGGAGGATCCGCCAGGAGCCGACCCCGGGCACGCACTGACGGCGCGGCTCGACGGGTCCCACGCGTCGTGGTCGTGCTGGGCGTTCTGCACCGGCCTCGGCGCGGTGCTGGCGGCGCAGGGACACGACGTACGGATCGCGGTCGAGCACCTCCGCTCGGGTGCGCAGGTGCCGCTGGTCGACTTCCACTCGGTCCTGGTCGTCGACGGGGCGCTCGTCGACGCATTCCTCGGTCCGTCGGCGCCGGTCGCGCCGGGCGACGACGTCACCCGTCCCGATGCGTGGGCGAGTTGGGTACCCGGTGTCCGACCGGATCACCTGGGGACCCGTGGGGGGAGCAGCATCTTCCGGTACCGGCAGCTGGCCGATCACCTAGACGAACGCGACGTCCGAGCGTTCCTGGCGATCTCGGCGACGCACACGGGTGTCGGACGGCGGCGGACCGCGCACTGGCTCGTCGACGACCGGCTGTGGTTCGTCCGCGAAGGCGACGACGGGGCGGCCGCACTCCGGGTGACCGCGGGTGGCATGTCACCGTTCGTGCAGACGCGACCCGTCGTCGCCAGGGGATCGTTCGACGAACTCGTGGCTCGGATCGACGATCGCAGATCCCTCGTCAGTACCAGCGAGCGCGGCCCCCGACAGCTCGGCCTGTCGAACCGAGCACGGCGAGGATCGCACCGACGATGACGAGGATCACGCCGATCGTGGTGAGGATCGGAACCCCGATGAGGACTCCGACGATGGCAAGGATGATTCCGGTGATGATCATGGAGACATCCGTACCCCCGGCCCCGGATCGTCAGACCAGACTCGTCGGTCTCGCATGATCCCGGTGGAGGCGGCCGACGGCGCCCGTCGACGGGAGATCGCTGTCGCCAAACGTCGGGCGACGGCACTCCTCGCCGTGGTGGCGGTGGCCTTCGTCGTGGTCGTGGTCACGACCGACGACCGGGGTGGCGCCGGCTATCTGCGTGCCGGGCTCGAGGCCGCCATGGTCGGGGGTCTGGCCGACTGGTTCGCAGTCGTCGCGATCTTCCGGCACCCGCTGGGGATCCCGATCCCCCACACCGCGGTGATCGTGCAGCGCAAGGACGCGTTCGGCGACACGCTCGGGCAGTTCGTCCAGCAGCACTTCCTCAATGCCGACACGGTCAGCGAACGCGTCCGATCCATCGGCATCGCCGACCGGGCGTCGGCATGGGTGGCCGAGGAAGCACATGCACACAAGGTCGCGGGATATGTCGCGGCGCTCGCCGTGCGGCTCGCCGACGTCGTCAAGGACGACGACCTGGTGCACATGGCCGAGCACGAGGTACGAGCTCGCATCGACCGACTCGACGTCGCACCGCTGGCCGGTCGCCTGCTCGAGGTCGTGACCGAGGAGGGACGGCACCGGGAGTTGGTGGACGCGGTCCTGCGGGGCCTCGACGGCTTCCTCGCGGAGAACGAGTCACTGCTCCGCGAGCGATTCACCCACGAGTCACCGTGGTGGGTTCCCGACGTCATCGACGACCGGATCTTCAGCCGGCTCCTCAGCGGTGTGCGAGCGATCATCCAGGGCGACACGATCGGTGGTTCCGACGAGCTCCGTGCGCGCATCGACGTGGCCGTCGAACGCGTCATCGACCGGCTCGAACACGACGACGTGTGGCGCGCCCGAGCCGAGGTGCTCAAGGACGAGCTGCTCGACCACCCGGCCCTGCGCACGTTCATGGAGTCGCTGTGGACCGATCTCAAGGAGACGCTGCGCACGCAGGCCGTCGATGACGCGTCGGTGCTCCATCGCCGTCTCGTCGAGCTCGTCATCTCGGCCGCGGAACGGTTCCGTCAGGATGCGGCCCTCCTCGCCCGCGCCGACGAGGTGTTCGAGTCCGGGGTCAACGCGGTGGTCGACACCTTCGGCGACGAGATCACCCGGCTCATCTCGTCGACGATCTCCGAGTGGGATGCCGAGGAGACCGCAGGCCGACTCGAGCTGCTCCTCGGTCACGACCTCCAGTTCATCCGCATCAAC
>JBFIHN010000302.1:0-4509 GCA_041601775.1 Acidimicrobiales bacterium | reverse complement strand
GGATGTAGAGCGGCACGTCGGTGCCGGCCCCGGGATGTGCCTTGACGCCGGGGATCAGGCTCTCGCCCCGCAGGAAGCCCTGGAGTTCGAGGACGTCCTGCGGGAAGCGTTCCGCCGCGGCCGGGTCGCGACGCAGGGCCCTCCAGGTGACCTGGTCGGTGCCCGGCGCGCGCCCGAGACCGAGGTCGATGCGGTCGGGGTGGAGCTCGGCCAGGGTCCCGAACTGCTCGGCGATCACCAACGGTGAGTGGTTGGGCAACATGACCCCGCCCGAGCCGAGGCGGATGGTCGACGTGTGGGCGGCGACGTGGGCGATGAGGACGGCCGGTGCCGACGAGGCGATGGAACCCATGTTGTGGTGCTCGGCGTACCAGATGCGTTCGAACCCGTGGGTCTCGGCCACGCGCGCCATCGTGACCGACGCATCGAAGGCATCGCGCGGTCGCTGATCGCGACGCACGAACGCGAGGTCGAGCATCGACAACGGCAGGGGCATGGTCCGTGGCGGCACGGGTCCGACGCTATCGACGGGGACGGCGGCTTCCCTCTGACGACCGCACGTGGGACCGTGTCCCCACGACGCAGGATCCGGCCGTACGCTGCGCGCCGTGGCTGCACGGCCCGCTGGGCGCATCGGTGATCTCGTGGGTGGGCTCGACGCGGCGCGGTTCACCGGCCGGGACGAGATCCTCGCGCTCGTCGACGCGACGCTGGCGGATTCGGTCATGGCATCGGTGCTGCTCGTCCACGGCAACGGTGGCGTCGGCAAGAGCGCCCTGCTCCGGGCGGTCGCCCGCCGTGCCAGCGACGCGGGCCGAACGGTGTGGGCGCTCGACGCTCGCACCATCGGCGGTGACCTCGCCGAGCTCGAGCATCGGCTGGCCGACGCATTCGACCGTCCCGCGCCCGTCGTCCTGCTCGACGCGCTGGAGCACGCACCCGCACTCGAGCGGGCGATGCGGGAGCGCATCATTCCCGGTCTCGGCGTCGGGGCTGTCGTCGTCCTCGCCGGGCGGGACCGCCCCGAGCGTGGATGGCTCGCCGGCGGATGGGAACACGTGGCCCGCGTCCTCCCGCTCGAGCCGTTGAGCCGGCCCGAGACCCGTCGGCTCCTCGCCCACCACGGCATCGTGGATGCCGACCAGGTGGCACGGATCACCGAGTGGAGTCGGGGCCTGCCCCTCGCGGTGACCGTCGCGGCAACCGCAGGTGCCAGCGGCGCCGACGACCACACCGACCTCGATGCCCTCATCGTCCATCACCTCGTCGACCACTCGCTCACCCATCTCGACCGGCGGGTCCTCGAGGTGGCCGCCGTCGCCGTCGCCGTCGCCGTCGACGGCCCGCTCCTCGGCGAGGTCCTCTCCGACCTCCGCGACACCGAGCCGCACGCCGCGCTGCGAGCGACGACCATCGCCGAGTCCCTCGGCGACCGGGTCGCCCTGCACGACACGGTCCGCCAGGTACTCCGACGCCAGCTGCGCGAGCGGGCACCGGCCCGCCATCGCACGCTGGTCTGCCGGGTCGCCGACCACCTGCGCAACCGCATCCTCGACGGCGAGTCCGAACTGCTCATCGAACTGGCCGACCTGATCGACGACCCCGTGCTCCGGTGGGGCATGGTGGGCGACCGGTCCCGCTATCACGTCGACCGCGTCCGCGACGGCGACGTGGCCGAGATCGACGCCGCCCTCGCCGCCCAGACCTGGTGGGCATCCGACCGACGGTTCTTCCACGACGCACCCGACACGGTCGTCGTGGCCCGCGACCGCGCCGGCGCCATCGCCGGCTTCAGCATCGCCGTGACCCCGGACCGGGCGCCTGCGTGGTCCGGTGACGACGTGGTGCTCGACGCCTGGTTGTCCGATGCCCGGATCCGGGTGCCCGACGGCGACGTCATCTTGTGGCGTCGAGAGTGCGATCTCGAGACCATGCGTGACCCCACGACCGGGTCGACGGTGACCGCGGTCCTCAACGAAGCCGTCGTGCGCACGTGCGGGCTGGCCAATCCTCGCTGGTTCTACGGCGACGTGGACCGCACCAACGAGGCGATGGTGCAGCTGTCGACAGCCATGGGTGCCGTCCACGTGCCGGACGCCGACATCGTGACCGGCCGACGGACGACGTCGCTCCACGTGCTCGACCACGGGGCCGGCGGGTTCGTCGCGACCGTGCACGCCATGGTGCACCAGAGCCTCGGTCTCCCCGCGCCGGCGCCCGAGCCTCCGTCGCTCACCGAGGTCGTCGACCACGTCCTGCGCTCGTTCGACGACGACGACGCGCTGGCCTCGAGTCCGCTGGCCCAGGGCACCGAACGAGCAGCACGCGCCGAGAGCGTCCGGGGCGCGGTCCGCGACGCCACGGTGCGGGCGTTCGGACAGGGCGAGCGCGACGCACTGCTCCGATCGGTCCTCGAGCGCGGGTATCTCGACCCTGCCGCCAACCACGCTGCGGCAGCCCGCGCGCTCCACCTCAGCCGAGCGACGTACTTCCGACGGCTGCGCGACGCTCGCTCGCGCCTCGTGCGCGAGTTCGAGGCCGGCGCGACCACCACGATCTGAGACCGATCTGAGACCGGTCTCGTGGCCTGCCGTGTCGAAGTGACTCGTAACGTTCCGCTTCGCCGGCCTCGTTCCGCCCCGCCCGTCGTCCCGGCCCAGCCGGCACGACCTGTTCGAGACCGCGAGCCCCCCAGACACTCAGGAGACCTCGATGGATGTCCGTGCACTCGCAACCGCAACTCTCGTTGCCGGAACCCTCGCCTTCGCGCCGACCTCGGCCGGCGCAGCCCCGGCCGAGCAGGTCTTCCATGCCGACGATTCCTTCACCGTGCCCGCCGGTGTGACCTGCATCGACGTGACCGCCGTCGGCGGACACGGCGGCAAGGGCGCCTTCCCCGACAACACCGGCGGTGACGGCGGCGCCGGCGCGATCGTGGCCGCCCGGTTCGTCGTCACCCCGGGCACGGTGTTGGACATCATGGTCGGCCAGAACGGTGGCGACGGCGAGAACTCCTCGGTGGATGACGCGGTGGCCGACGGCGGCGCCGGCGGGAGCGGCTACGGAAGCGGGGGCGATGGCGGCTCGACCTCCGCGGGCGACATCTCGGCCGTGGCCGGTGGCGGCGGCGGCGGTGCCAGCGCCGTGGTGGACGGCGACGACCCGCTGGTCATCGCCGGTGGTGGCGGCGGTGGTGGCGGCGGCTTCCCCCTGGGCACCGGTGGCGCCGGGGGCGCCGGCGCGGCGGCCGGCGAACCCGGATCCGACGGTGCAGGACCCGTCGGCGCTGCCGGTGGCGAACCGGACTCGGGCAGTCGCGACGGCGAGGACGCCGCCGACCTCGAGACCCAGAACGAGGTCCCCATGGGTGGTGGTGGCGGCGGCGGCGGCCTCCCCGGCGGCCAGGCCGGCGAGACGCGGGGTGCGACCGGCGCCGACGCCGACTGGGGCGGTGCCGGTGGTGGTGCCGGCGGCGGGAGCTTCGTCGCCGAGACTGCGGAGTCCGAGAGCGCAGACGCCGGCACGGCCGACTTCAGCTCGGTCACGATCGCATGGGACGACGCGACCAACGCCTGCGGCCCGACCGACACCACCGACCCGACGGACCCGACCGATCCGACCGATCCGACCGACCCGACCGACCCGACGGACCCGACCGACCCGACCGACCCGGCCGACGACGGCGCGGTCGGTGGTGTGGGGAGCACCCCACGCGCCACGCCGGTGGCCGCGACGCCGAACTTCACCGGCTGACCTGGGCGTCGTTGCGTCTCGGCCCCCGGTGGAGGGGCCGGGACGCGACGGTTGTCGATCCACCGGATCCGTGTGACGATGGCGATTCCGAGCCACGGATCAAAAGAGGTACATCGTGAGACGTCGCCAACGACTCCTTCGTCGTGCTGCTGGCGCGACGGTGCTCGCGTTCCTGGTTGCGGCGTGTCAGCCGCTGCCCTACGAACCCGGCACCCCGCGTCCCTTCCTGTGTGACCCGACCGACACCGCCGTCAACGACGGCCACGGCCACGGTGGTGACCACGACCTGACCTTCATGACGGTCTACACGGAACCGAAAGGCCCGCTGTCGGCCGCGGACTGCCGCCTGCTCCACCAGCAGGTCACCGAGGCACTGGCGTTCGTGTCACCGCTCGCGACGGTCGCCGATGCCGAGGCCGCCGGCTGGATCGAGGCTGCGGTGTTCAGCCCGGGGCAGGGCGTCCACTACGCCGACCCCGCCCGACTGACCGGCCCGTTCGACCCCACCCGCCCCAACTGGCTCATGTACGACGGCAACCACCCGACGTCGGCCCTCACCGGGATGATGTTCCTCGTCACGAGCGGCGCGCTGCCGCCTGCGGGTTTCGACGGCGCCAACGACCATTGGCATCGTCACGGCGAACTGTGCACCACCACCAAGGACGGCCACCTCTACATCGCAGCCGAACACGCCACCGACGCCGAGTGCGCCGCCCTCGGCGGGGTGAACGTCAACTTCGACACGCAGTGGATGGT
>JBFIHN010000301.1:0-4521 GCA_041601775.1 Acidimicrobiales bacterium | reverse complement strand
TGGCCAGCATCGTCGAGCGGACCCTTCCCTGGCCCCGCGTCGCCCCGGGCGCGCCGATCTAGCGCACGGTCGGGAGTTCTTGTCAGACCCCCTGCGGATACTGGGGTCATGGCAACGCAACCCCGCCTCATCCCCACCGCCTTCCACCTCGACAACGCCAGCCGTGAGGCTGGCAAGCGTGGGCTGGCCAAGGCCCGTGCGGCCCTGGCCGCGGCCCATGCCAAGACCGCGACCGCCGGCGAACACGCCACCGCCGCCTGATCACTACGATCCTCGACCGTGGGTGTCCTCGGATGGATCCTGGTCGGCCTCGTGGCCGGCGGCCTCGCCGGACGGGTCACCGGCGTGCGCGGCAACGGCTGCCTCACCACCATGGCCGTCGGCGTGCTCGGCGGACTCCTGGGGGGCGCGCTGTTCAACGCCGCCGGGGACGACGGCATCGGCGAGTTCGGCCTCCGCTCGCTGTTCGTGGCCTTCATCGGGGCCACCGTGGTGCTCTTCGCGTACGGCGCCGTGACCGGCAGGTCCCGGCGACGCTGATCGCCCCCTTGACCGACCGGTCAAGATTCGACCTAGAGTGACGCCATGACCGAAGTCGTGATCATCGATGCCGTCCGCACCCCCGTGGGTCGCCGTGGCGGCGGCCTGTCCACCATGCACCCGGGCGAGCTCCTCGGCATCGCCCAGAAGGCGCTGATCGACCGCACCGGCATCGACCCGGCCGAGGTCGGCCAGGTCGTCACCGGCTGCGTGTCGCAGGTCGGCGAGCAGGCCTTCAACATCGGTCGGACCGCATGGCTCGCGGCCGGGCTCCCCCAGTCGGTCGCCAACACGACGGTCGACACCCAGTGCGGGTCGTCGCAGCAGGCCACCAGCTTCGCCACCGCCCTCGTCGGCAGCGGCGTCGTCGATGTCGCCGTCGCCTGCGGTGTCGAGACCATGAGCCGCATCCCCATCGGGAGCAGCGGCCGCAAGGACTTCGGGCTCGGCATCCCCATCCCCAAGACCTACTTCCCGCGCTACGAGATGACCTCGCAGTTCGAGGGCGCCGAGCGCATCGCCGACAAGTGGGGCATCACCCGGGCCGACACCGACGCGTTCGGGCTCCGGTCGCAGCAACTCGCCGCCCGGGCCTGGGCCGAGGACCGCTTCGGCACCCAGATCGTGCCGGTCACCGCGCCCGACGCCGACGACGAGGGCAACCTCCTCGACACCACACACGAGGTCACCCGGGACGAGGGCCTGCGCGAGACCACGCTCGAGAAGCTGGGCACGCTCAAGCCGGTCGCCCGCCCCGACGGCGTGCACACCGCCGGGTCGGCCTCGCAGATCTCCGACGGCGCAGCCGCGGTGCTGATCATGACGGCCGACAAGGCCAAGGAACTCGGCCTCACCCCCAAGGCACGGATCGTCGACACCTGCAACGTGGGCGTCGACCCCGTCCTCATGCTCACCGGCCCGATCGACGCCACGACCCACCTCCTCGAGCGCACCGGCATGACGATGGCGGACATCGGCGTGACCGAGATCAACGAGGCGTTCGCCTCGGTCGTGTTGTCGTGGGCCAAGGAACACAACCCCGACATGGACACGGTGAACCCCAACGGCGGCGCGATCGCCCTGGGCCACCCCCTCGGCGGCACCGGTGCCGTCCTGGTCACCAAGGCCCTCCACGAGCTCGAGCGAGCCGACAAGGAGAACGCCCTGGTCACGATGTGCTGTGGTGGCGGCCTGGGAACCGGCACCATCATCCAGCGCGTCTGATGACACCGGGCGACCCGCGGCCCGCGGGTCGCCCCGATGTCCTGCGCATCCTCGTGGTGACGGCCGCAGTGGCCGTCGCCGCCCTCTTCACCGCCTGGTCCGGCGCGCTCGACTCGTCGGGCGGCCCGTCGGCCGATGCCGGGCAGGGCGTCGTCGTCCGGGTCATCGACGGTGACACCGTCGACGTCGAGATCGACGACACCGTCGAGCGGGTACGCCTGATCGGCGTCGACACCCCGGAGTCCGTCGCCCCGGAGCGACCCGTCCAGTGCTACGGGGCCGAAGCGTCCGCACACACCGCGGAACTCCTCCCCGTGGGGACCGTCGTGCGTGTCGTGCGCGACGAGGTCAGCCGCGACCAGTACGGCCGCCTGCTCGCGTACGTCTACCGCGCCGACGACGACCTGCTCGTGAACCTCGACCTGATCGAACGCGGCTTCGCCGACGCGGTGACCTACGGCGACAACGAAGCGCTCTACGACACCTTCGTGGCGGCCGAGTCCGCGGCCCGGTCCGAGGGTGTCGGCCTGTGGTCCGTGTGCGGCGGCCCCGACGTCGACATCGCACCGGCTCCAGGATGAGGCCCTCCGCTCGGTACCCTGTGCGACCGTGCGCAACTGGATCCAGAACTCACCCGTCAGCATCGGTGTCGGCCTCATCGTCATCGGGCTGGTCACCATCTTCCTGGCCTGGAACGGTGCCGCCAGCAAGGACTTCGTCGAGGGCCAGATCCCCTACGTCATCTCCGGTGGTATCGGTGGCCTGGTCGTGGCCGGCGCCGGCATCACGACGATCCTGGTGCAGACACGTCGACGCGACACCGACGCCATCACGCAACGCCTGGACCAGATGATCGAGGCCCTCCAGGAGACCGGGGCCTTCCCCGCCGTCGGTCCCACCGCCGTTCCCGAGGGCGCCCTCGTCGTGGCCGGTCGCTCGACGTTCCACGATCCGGGCTGTCGCATCGTCGACGGCCGCGACGACTACCGGCCGGTCAGCCCCGACGCCGCGGCGGCCAAGGGCCTCACGCCGTGCCGGATCTGCCAGCCCGAGGGCGCCTCCGCCTGATCCCGCGAGGGCCGGCGCGTCTGAACTCGACGTCCGAGGCGTCGGGGGCCGACGTCCACGACGTCGAGAATGGGGTTCAGCCGAGGTAGAGCTCGCGCACCCTGGCGTTGTCGAGTAGTTCGTCACCGCGCAGCGTCGTGTGGATCACGCCCTGCTGCATGAAGTAGCCGACGTCGGCGATCTCGAGGGCGCCGACGTTCTGCTCGACGAGGATCACGGTCGTGCCGTCCGCGCTGATCTGCTTCACGATCTCGAAGATCTCGTGGACGATGACCGGGGCGAGACCGAGCGAGGCCTCGTCGATGATGAGGAACTTCGGGTCGGCCATGAGCCCACGGCCGATGGCCAACATCTGCTGCTCACCGCCCGACAGGGTCCCGGCGAGCTGCGAGCGCCGCTCGTCGAGGCGGGGCAGGTAGTCGTAGACCCGGGCCCGCTGCGACTCGACCCAGTCCCGGTTGTGTCGCTGCGACCAGGCACCGACCTGGAGGTTCCGCTCGACCGACAGGTCGGGGAACACCCGTCGCCCCTCCGGCACCATCACGATGCCGGCGGAGACGCTCTGGGAGATCTTCCAGTCGGTGATGTCGTCGCCTTCGTAGTGGACCGAGCCCTCCCATGCGGGAAGGGCGCCACAGAGGACCTTGACCGTCGTCGACTTCCCGGCGCCGTTGAGGCCGAGCATCACCGCGACCGAACCAGCAGCGATGTCGAACGACAGCCCGTGCAGGACCGGGAGGTTCCCGTAGCCCGACTTGAGGTCGCGCACCGAGAGCACCGGAGCGTCGGTCACCGTCGTCGGTGCCGGGGTCACGAGCGTGGGATCGATCTCAGACAAGAGCCGTCGCTCCTTCACCCATGTAGGCCTCGGCCACGTCGACGTTGCCGCGCACCTCGTCCGGGAGCCCCTGGGCGAGGAGCGAACCGAAGTTCAAGACGTAGACGTAGTCGGACGTGCCGAGCACGAGTGGGACGTGGTGCTCGATCATGATGATCGACAGCCCGAGGTCTCGCCGCCACCGCGCCAGGCGCTCGCAGAAGATCGCGCCCTCCTCCGGACTGGCCCCGGCCAGCGGTTCGTCGAGGATCAGCAGCTGTGGGTCGGTCGCGAGCACGGCTGCGACCTCGACCATCTTCAGCGTGCCGTACGGGAGACCGTTGATCGGCCGATCGGCCACGGCGCCGAGGTCGAGATAGTCGAGGAGGACCCTGGCCCGCGTACGCAGGTCACGCTCACCGGCGAGCGCCCACGGCGCGCCGACGATCCCGGCCGAGTCGCTGTGGGCCACGTTCTTGTGCTGCGCGACCACCAGGTTCTCGAGAACGGTGAAGCTCCGCACCAGTCCGACCTGCTGGAACGTCCGACCCAGGCCACGACGGGCGCGTTCCTCGGGCTTCTCGGCGGTCACGTCCTCGTCGAAGAGGCGCACCGCACCCGAGGTCGGCGTGTAGAAGCCCGAGATGCAGTTGAAGAGGGTCGTCTTGCCCGCGCCGTTCGGCCCGAGGATGCCGACGATCTCCCCCTCGTCCACCTTGATGTTGACGTCTGCGAGCGCCTGCACCCCACCGAAGCGGATGGAGACGTCTCTGGTCTCAAGGACGGGCACCGATACCACCTCCTGAGGTCATGCCGGCACCGACGTCTTCGCCGTCGTGTTCACGGAGGCCGACCTTCTCGAGCAGGAAGTG
>JBFIHN010000300.1:0-4523 GCA_041601775.1 Acidimicrobiales bacterium | reverse complement strand
TGGCCGCCCGGTACGCCCGGACCGGACGGACCGCCACCTGGGTCCTCGTCGGGGTGGTGGGAGGCGCCGCTGCGCTCGTGCGCCTGGTCGCGCTCGGCAGCATGCTGGGCGTCGCACTCGGCGTCTGTCTCGTCCTCGTCGACCGCTCTCTCCGTGCCCGCCTCGTCGCCGGGTCGACGGTGGCGGCGGCGGGTGTCGCGACGGCGGTGTTGGGCGCGCCGTTGCTCGCCGGGTCCAACGACTCGCGTCGTACGATCGCCTGGCACCCGATCACGGCAGCCGAGGTCCGTGAGGGCCTCGACACGGTGGCGAGCTACGTGCTCCCGTCCTCGCTCTCCGGCGGGCTCGCACGGGTCCTGGCGGCGGTGGCCGTGGCGTTGTTCGTGCTGTTCGTCCTGGCGGTGGTCCGGCGGGCGGTCGCCGGAGAACCGGCCGTGCCACCGGTCTGCGTGCTGGCCACGACCGTGGCGGTCGCCCATGTGGCGACGGTTCTCGGGTCCATGTTCCTGGTGGACGATCTCACCCCGCTCGACACCCGGATCCTGCTGCCGGTCGTCCCCCTCGTCGCGCTGGCGATGGGCAGCGCGATCGCCGCCTCCGTTCCCGTCGTCTCGCCCCGGGTGGTGCTGGCAGTCGCGCTCGTCGTCGCCGTCGGGCAAACGGGCCGCGTCGGGGAGTGGCTCGACGGGATGCGCTCCGAGGGCATGGGCTACGCCCACACGCTGTTCGACGGCTCGGAGACGCTCGCCGCCGTTCGGTCGCTGCCCGCAGACGCAGAGGTGTGGACCAACGACGTGTCGCTGCTCTACCTCCGTGCCGATCGGCGCGCCGCACAGTTGCCGTCGGACACGGACAACTACTCGGCCCGTGCCACGGAGGACTACGACGAGATGATCGCGGCGCTGGGTGAGCGGCTCGACGAGGGTGCCGTGATCGTCTACGCCGACTACTTCGACTTCACCACCCTCCCGGACGTCGACGAACTCCAAGGCTCGATCGGGCCCCTCGACGTCGAGCGTCTGAGCGATGGTGCGATCGTCCGTCGGCGTCGAGGCGCCTGAGATGACCTGCGACGTCGCCGGCGACACCGGCACCGGCACCGACACGACGAGCGACACCGGCGGGCAGCACCTGTCGCGGCCGGATCTCGCCTTCGTGGCGGCGGTCGTCGCGGTGGGCGTCGTGCTCCGGTTCGTCTCCCCGTCGCCGATGTGGCTCGACGAGGCATTGAGCGTGAACATCGCTCGTCTCCCGGTGGGGGACGTGTTCGCCGCGCTCCGTCACGACGGCCACCCACCGCTCTACTACCTCGTCCTCCACGGCTGGATGCAGGTCTTCGGCGAGGGCGACGTCGCCATCCGTGCCCTGTCGGGGATCATCTCCGTCGCCACGCTGCCCCTCGTGTGGCTGTGCGCTCGTCGACGAGCCGGCATGGCCGCAGCCACCGCCGCCCTGGTCATCATGGCCACGGCCCCGTACAACGTGCGGTACGCGACCGAAGCACGCATGTACTCGCTGCTCTCGTTGCTCGGCATCGCCATCTGGCTCCTCGCCGACGATCTGCTCCGCCGGCCGGACCGGCGTCGGTGGCTCGGCGTCACGGTCCTCACCGGGCTCGCGCTCCTGACCCACTACTGGGCGATCTACATGGGCGCGGCAGCGGTCGTGGTGCTGGCCCTGCGGTGGCGACGGACCCGGGACACCGCCGGGGTCGTGCGGGTCGGCTCGGCCCTCGCCACCGGGAGCCTGCTCTTCCTCCCGTGGCTGCCGTCCTTCCTCGAGCAGGTGCGTCACACGGGTACGCCATGGGCACGGGCGGCGCGCCCGGCACAGGCGGCACAGGAACTGGCCTTCGGGTTGGGTGGCGGCGACTTCGCGGAAGCCACCCTGTTCGGCGGTGCGCTGTTCGTGCTCGTGACCCTGGGGTTGTCGGTGGCGAGAGCGAGCGGGAACGAGATCGTGCTCGACCTCCGCACCGTGCCCACGGTACGGGCCGAGGTCGCCCTCGTCGCACTGACCATGGGCATGGGTGTGGCGATCGGGCTGGTCACCCAGGCAGCGTTCGTCGCCCGCTACGCCGCAGGCATCGTGCCCGTCCTGGTGGTCGCCGCCGGGGTGGGTGTGGCACGACTTCCCGGGCCGTGGCCGCGCCGATGCGCACTCGCGACCACGACGGTGTTGGCGGCGGTGGGTCTCTTCGCCAACGTGCGTGATCCGCGCACGCAGGGCGAGGAGCTCGCACGGACGATCGTGGCCGAGGGCACGCCCGACGACCTCGTCGTGGTGTGTCCCGATCAACTCGGCCCGTCGATGCTGCGCTCGCTCCCGGACTCGGTCGAGGCCGTCGGTGTGCCGGCGCTCGAGCGCCCGGAGCGCATCGACTGGGTCGACTATGCCGAGCGGAACGAAGGTGCGGACCCGGCGGCGGTCGCGCAGACCGTCCTCGATCTGGCCGACGGCCGCACCGTCTGGCTGGTCTACAGCGGCGCCTACCGGACCTACGAAGCTCTCTGCCCGTCGGTGCTGGCAACGCTCCGCGACGCTCGTCCCACGAGCGCCGTCGTGGTCGGTGAGAATCCCGACGCATTCGAACGATCCGCCCTCTACCGCTTCGACCCATGACCACCGATCCCCGCGAACCATCCCCCGACCGACGGACCTCGGCCGAGGTCCATCGCCTCGTCGACGGCGTCGACGGCTGGCTCACCGACGACCAGGTCGAACGACTCCACCGTGCCGCGTCCGCGGTGCGGCCGGGGGCCAGGATCGTCGAGATCGGTTCGTTCCGGGGACGCTCGACGATCGTGCTCGCGTCGAGCGCGCCACCCGATGCCGAGATCGTGGCGATCGACCCGCACGCCGGGAACGACCGCGGCCCCCAGGAGATCGAGGGCTTCGAGGACGAGGCGGAGGTCGACAACGAGCTGTTCGAGGCCAACCTCCGGGCGGCGGGGATCCGCGATCGAGTCGTCCACCACCGGTCGTTCTCCGACGCGGCGCACGACCTGGTGGATGGTCCGATCGACCTCCTGTTCATCGACGGAGCACACCGCTTCGCCCCTGCCCGCGCCGACATCCGCGACTGGGGTGCCCGGGTGTCGCCCGATGGGCGGATGCTCGTCCACGACGCGTTCAGCTCGATCGGGGTGACGGCGGCGATCCTCGCCGAGGTGACGTTCGCTGCGGACTGGGACTACGTCGGCCGGTCCGGATCGCTGGCCGAGTACCGACGCACCACGCATCGAGCGCGACGTACGGCGAACAGCGCCCGCCAGCTGGTCCAGCTGGGATGGTTCGCCCGCAACGTCGCGATCAAGGTGCTGCTCGTCGCCGGGCTCCGCCGCCTGGCGCGTGCCCTCGGGCATCACCAGGACGCCTTCCCGTACTGACCGGCGTCAGCGCCCAGGGACCGTGGGCCCGACCCGCCCGGCGGTGACGGCGGCCTCGAGCAACGCTGGCCCCAACCAGTCGGCGGCCTCGGCCGAGGTCTCCTCCGAGAAGTGGGTCCCGTCGGGTCGGAGGCGCAGGGAGTCGATGCCGTCCGGGGTCGACTCGAGCCAGGCGGGAACGTCGACGAGACCGACGCGCGGATCGTCCTCGAACAGGTCGATGATCGTGGCGTTGAGCAGCGGGAGACGCGTCAGCACCGGGTCGTTGCCATCGCGCGTGCCCGCGACCGGTGGGGGCTGGATGACCCACACGACCCGCTCGGCGGTCGCGAGGAGGAGGTCGGTGGCGGCGGTCATCTCCGCACGCAGGTAGGCGTCGAACACGGGATCGCCGATGGAGCGACTCCGGTCGTCTCCGGGCACGCGGAGGTCGATGAGGTCCCACAGCCCGATCGACACCAGCGCGATGTCGGGATCGGCACGGGCGAGGACCGGGGGCCACAGCTCGTCGAAGGCACAGTCCGGGGCCGGTGGAGGCGTGACGCCGGCCGGGAACTCGTACACGCCGTCGCGCGTGACGCCACATCCCTTCGTGGTCGAGCTGGCCGAGAGGACGATGTCCTGGGAGCTCGTGGCCCATGCGTCGAGACCAGGCAGGAGGAACAGCGCCGTCGAGTCCCCGAACACCGAGACCACCGGGCGGTCGGGCACCACCGGCGCTTCGGGAGGGGCGCCGTCGGCTGGTTCGGTGGTGGTGGCGGCGGTGGTGACGGTGGTCGGTCCGGGTCGTTCGTTCAGCGCATCCTGGAGCGCCTCCGCAGCGGCGAAGTCGACAGCGGGTCGTCGGTCGATGAGGACGGCAGGCAGCAGCGCCGCCGTGGCGGTCACCACGACGGCGAGGGCGGCGATGCGGACCAGGCGTCCGCCGATGACGTCGCGTCGCCGTCGGGCGGGGTCCTCGAGGAGCCGGTGGACCGGAATGGTCACGGCGAGGGTGGCGGCGATGCGGAGCACCGCCAGCGGGAGCCCGTCCAGGCCGGTCCTGGCGGAGGAGAGCCACAAGAAGATCGGCCAGTGGAAGACGTACACGCCGTAGGAGATCCGTCCGAGACCCGTGAGGCCCGGCCGTGCCAG
>JBFIHN010000299.1:0-4539 GCA_041601775.1 Acidimicrobiales bacterium | reverse complement strand
GCGGTGACGAGCAGCGGCAGCATGCGGGCGTTGAGCTTCTGCACGACCCGTCCCTCGCACCCGGGGCACGCGAAGTCGACCTCGAGGCCGAGGCCACCGTCGTAGGTGCGCAGGGTGGTCTCCGGGGCCCGGACGCGCACCACACCACACGAGGGGCAGACCGTTCGAAGGATGGTCATTGGTGGCTCCGATCGCACACGAATGGGACAACGCCAGTATCCCGGTGTCCCATTCGTACGCATATGGCACAACGTGACCATTTCTGATGTAGTCATCGCGGGTCTCCGACACCCGGCCCGTCAGTGCGGCCGCTCCTCGCTCACGTCCATCAGCTGGTCCTCGGTCCGGGCGAAGGTCGCATCGTCGGCGAGCATGGTGATCGTGTCGCCGGCGACGAGGCGGGTCGCCCCGGTGGGAACGAGGTAGGCGCCGTCACGTTCGACCAGGACCAGCAGCGCCCGCTCGGGGAGGTGGAGTTCCACCAGGGCCCGGCCGTCGGCGAAGGTGGCGGGGGCGATGGTGAGCTGGCGCAGTGCGGTGCCGTCGGGCATCGGACGGCCGGGTTCGAGCGGCGACGGATGCCGGGCCGGAGCGGGGCTCGTGGCGTCGAGCAGCTCGGCCACCGGGCCGACCGTCGTGCCCTGGACGAGGACCGAGGTCAACACGACGAAGAACACGACGTCGAAGAGCGTCTGCGATTCGGGGATCTCCTCCACCAGGGGGAACGTGGCGAGGATGATCGGCGTCGCGCCGCGGAGCCCGACCCACGCGACCACCGCCTGGTGTCGGAGCGGAACCCGGAACGGGAGGAGCGCGACCGCGGTCGCGACCGGCCGGGCCAACAGGACCAACACCGCCGTGACCGCCAGTGCGGGTCCGACGACGGACGGCAGCCGCGACGGTGACACCAGCAGCCCGAGCACGAGGAACATCCCGATCTGCGCCAACCAGGCGGTCGCATCGTGGAACCGGCCGATGCTGTTGCCGTGGATGATGTCGCGGTTCCCGAGCCACATCCCGCAGAGGTACACGGCGAGGAATCCGCTCCCCCCGACCAGCGCGGTTCCGGCGTAGGTGAGGAGCGCGAACGTCAGGGTCAGGACGGGATAGAGACCGTCGCTGCCGAGGTCGATGCGGTTGAGCAGCACGTGTCCGACGTAGCCGGCGGCGATCCCGGCCACGGTCCCGATGCCGGCCTGCGCGAGGAACACCGGGATCAGCTCGGTCCACGACGACACGTTGCCGGCCGCGAGATCGACGAGACCGATGGTGAGGAACACGGCCATGGGGTCGTTGGCGCCGGACTCGAGTTCGAGGGTCGGTTGGATCCCGCTGCGCAACCCGGTGCTCCGGGACCGCAGGACGGAGAACACCGCAGCGGCATCGGTCGAGGAGACGATCGCTCCGAGCAGCAGGCCGACCTCGAGGGGCAGGCCGAGCAGCCACGTGGCGACAGCGCCGGTGATGCCGGCGGTGACGACCACGCCGACGGTCGCCAGGGTGACGCCGCTACCGAGCACCGGACGCACCGCGCTCCACCGGGTGGCCAGGCCACCATCGAAGAGGATGATCGCCAGGGCAGCCACGCCGACGGCCTGCGCGGTCGCCGCGTCGTCGAACTCGATCCCGCCGGGCCCGTCGGTACCGGCCAGCATCCCGAGCGCGAGGAACAGGAGCAGTGCGGGGACGCCGAGGCGGGTGGCGAGCTTGGACGCGACGACGCCGGCGAGGGTCAGCGCTGCTCCGGCGAACAACACCGGCTCGATGCTCATGGACGTGGAAAGGAGTGCTGCCGTTGCACCAGAGACGGGCACGGGCCCTCCCGTTGATCGGCAGTTGAACAGGACACGGACCGGCGGTGCCGGTCGAGGGGACGTCAGGCCCCTGGCGGAGCGCGCGTGGCGACGCTCCCGGTCCGTTCGTTGCTGCGGTGGGCGGACGACCGGAACGCGTCCGCTGCGCCGAGGTCGCCCTGACCCGCGTCCGCGACGGCCGGCCCACGGTCATCCAGGTCCGGGCAGACCCTCGTGGGTTCGTGATCGTGACGACAAGGCCGGGCGACGACGACGCCATCGGGGCCGAAGGTCGGAGCCACGATCGCCGATGCCACCCGATCCGGATCCGGGGCTGCGCCGTCGGTGCCGCTGTCGGCGGCGGCGCCGGGCGCGAAGAGCACGGCCCACGCGGCAAGCGTGAGCAGCACGACGCGCACCGATGAGCCATCCATCCAGGGAGGCTATCCGGCTCCCCCCGACGTCCGGAGGGCCTCAGTCCTCGAGCCGTGCACCCCAACCGCCGCCGCCGGGTGTGCGCATCCGCAGCACGTCGCCGGCCTCCAGACGGATCGTGCACTTGTCGGGCAACCGTTCGGCCCGCGACTCGTCGCCGTGGGGAAGCAGCCAGTTCTCCCCCACGGCCCCGGGACCACCGCCGGCCAGTCCGGCAGGCTGCGAGACACGCCGCTCGGTGATCAACGACGCCGTCACGTCCTCGAGCACCTGCAGGTCACGCTCGATGCCCTCGCCACCGGGGGCGAGGCCGGCACCGCCGCTCCCCTGCCGGAGGCGGTAGCGCAGCACCCGCAAGGGGAAGGCCCGCTCCAACGCCTCGATCGGCGTGTTCTTGGTGTTCGTCATGCCGGTCTGGATGCCCGACTGTCCCGGCAGGCCGCGACCGTCGTGCCATCGACCGCCCTGACCGCCACCGACGGTCTCGTAGTACACCCATCCGCGACCCCCGAGCAGCAGGTTGTTCATCGTGCCCTGGTTGCCCGCCGCCACCCGCTCGGGGTCCGCTTGGGCGAGCACGGCGAGGACCAGGTCGGCCACGCGTTGGGACACCTCGACGTTGCCGGCGCCGACCGCCGCCGGTTCCTCCGCGGCGACGATCGAACCGTGTGGGACGACGACCTCGACCGGCCGCAGGGCACCACCGTTGGCCGGCATCGTCGGGTCGACCACCGATCGGATCGCGAAGGCGACCGCGCTCTCGGTCACCGCGGCGACGGCGTTGACGTTCCCGTCCGACTGGGGGTCCGATCCGGTGAAGTCGACCAGGAGGTGTTCGTGGGCGACCTCGAGACGGACCTGGACACGGGACGGACGCTGCTGGTCCGGCGCCGAGCCGGTCGAGTCCAGGACGTCGTGCGCCGTCCAGGTCCCGTCGGGGATCGCGGCCAGGGCGGCACGCATCCTCCGTTCGCCGTAGGCGACGACCTCGTCGACGGGGGCATCGGCCAACTCGGCCAGGCGACGGATGCCGAGGGCGTTGGCCCCGATCTGTGCGTCGAGGTCACCGGCGCGCTCCAGCGGCGTGCGCGAGTTGGCCAGGAGGACCGCGCGGATGTCCTCGGTGAGGCGGACCGGGGGCAGGCGCAGGCCCTCCTCGAAGATCTCGTGCGCGTCGGCGGGGATCGAGCCGGGGGCGGAGCCGCCCACGTCGGCGTGGTGCGCTCGGTTCGCGGCCCACCCGACGAGCCGGTCGCCGACGATGCACGGTGCGACCACGGTGATGTCGTTGAGGTGGGTCCCGCCGGCGAAGGGGTCGTTGACCACGTACTGCTCGCCCGCGACGACCCGGTCACCGAAGGCGGCGATCACGGCCGCGACGCTGGCCGGCATCGACCCGAGATGGACCGGGATGTGTTCCGCCTGCACGAGGAGCGTGCCGTCGGGCGTGAACAAGGCCGCGGAGCAGTCGGCCCGCTCCTTGATGTTGGGACTGAACGCGCTCCGCTGGAGCACTGCGCCCATCTCCTCCGCGATGCCCGTGAGCTTCGAGATCAGGACCTGGAGCTTGGCCGGATCGAGCGTCGGCGGGGTCATGGCGCATCCCGCGTGAGGACCAGGGCACCGGTCGGGCCGGGCCGGGACGTCCAGCCGCGGGCCAGATGGATCGTGCAGTCCGGTTCGGCGATCACCGACGGCCCCGAGCGCTCGTCGACCGATGCTCGGTGCGCCGGGACCGGGAGGTCCTCGACCGCGAGGGACGGCGGCCGCATGGCCGCGGCGCGGACGGCGACCACCTCCACCGGCGCGTCGGGTCGGGCGAAGCCGTTGCGGTGCTCGTGCTCGTGGTGGAACGACGCCACGTCGGCGACGGTGAGCTCGTGCGACTGCCCGGCGTAGCGGCAGTCGACCGCCGTCTCGACCACGAGATCCTCGTACTCGCCGGCCAACGCCCGCGCCGCTGCGGCCACGGCAGCGATCTCGTCGTCGAGGGCGTCGAGCACCGACGGTTCGACACGGCTGTGGACGACCTCTCGGCGTGGCGGCGCGGCCAGGAGGCCGACGGCGGAGAGCACCCCGGCGCGCGCGGGGATGATGACCGTCGTCATCCCCATCTCGTCCGCCAGCGCGCAGGCGTGGAGTGGCCCTGCTCCCCCGAAGGCCACCAGCGCGAGGGACGACGGGTCGACGCCCCGTTCGACCGAGACCGCACGCAACGCCCGAACCATGTTGGCGTTGACGACCTCGATGATCCCGTCGGCGTCGACCTCGGCGGCGGCCAGCGAACGGATCGCGGCCTCCCGATCGAGTT
>JBFIHN010000298.1:0-4550 GCA_041601775.1 Acidimicrobiales bacterium | reverse complement strand
GCACGGTACGGGCCGGGGCCATGGCCCGGGCGTCGTTCGCCGCGTCCTCGGCGACGGCGACGAGGTCCACCCGCGTCTTCTCCAGCGGGCGGCGCTGATCGAGCCGAGCGAGCGAGAGCAGGTCGTCGACGAGATCACCCATGCGCAGCGCTTCCTGTTCGGTCCGGCGCATCGCGTCGTCGAGGTCGTCGCGCTGCGCGAGTGCCCCGGTTCGGTAGAGCTCGGCGTAGCCGCGGATCGTCGCCACCGGCGTACGCAGTTCGTGCGACGCATCGGCGACGAACTGACGCAACCGATCCTCGATCGCGCGGCGCTCCTCGAACGACACCTCGATGCTGGTCAGCATCGCATTGAGTGCCTCCCCGAGTCTTCCGACCTCGGTGGACGGGTCGCTGTCCGGCACACGCTCGGTGAGGTCGCCGGCCGCGATCGCCTCCGCGACGCCCGTCATGTCGCGCACCGGGCGGATCCCGAGTCGGACGACCCAGAACGCCACGAGCGCCAGTGCCGCGAAGATCAACCCGGCACCGGCGACCTCGAGCCGGATGAGGTCGCGCACTGCGGCGTCGACGTCGTCGAGGGGCATCGCGGTGAGGCGGACCTCGTCACTCGACCCCACCGGGGCGACCACGACCCGCCACCGGACGTCCGCACCCTGGTTCGAGATCGTGAACGGCTTCCCGTCCTCGAGCTCGCGGCTCACGCGATCGGCGTCGACCTCGGGGGGCGGGAGTTCGTCGTCGCGTAGTCCGGGCTGGACGAGGGTGGAGGTCTGCCCGTCGCTGAGCACGGCCACGTAGAGGGGCGAGAGCGGCTGGCGCGGGTCGTCCGGGACCCCGGTCTCGTCCGGTTCGCCGGCTCGGGGACCGTCACGGCCGGCGAGCTCCCCGACCCGGCCCTGGGCGGCCACGAGCTGCGCGTCGACCTGGGCGATGAGGTTGGCCTCGGTCGTGCGGGTCACGAACGCGAGAACGACGACCAGGATGCCGGCGATCAGCATCACGGCCGCGATGACCCGAGCGCGGAGGGACATCGCGGTCATCCCTCCCGGATGGTGTAGCCCACGCCCCGAATGGTACGGATCTGCTTCGGCTCGGCCTGGTCGACCTTGCGGCGCAGGTACCCGATGTAGGTCTCCACGACGCCGCCGTCGCCGTCGAAGTCGTATTGCCAGACGTGGTCGAGGATCTGGGCCTTGGACAGCACGCGGTCCTTGTTGAGCAGCAGGTACCGCAGCAGGTTGTACTCCGTCGGCGACAACGCGATCTCCTCCCCGGCCTTGCAGACACGGTGGGCCTCGTCGTCCATCGTGAGGTCACCGCACGCGAGCGGTGCGTCGTCTCGACCCGTCAACCCCGACCGTCGCAAGAGGGCCTGGGCCCGGGCGACGAGCTCCTCCAGGGAGAACGGCTTCACGAGGTAGTCGTCGCCGCCGAGGGTCAGGCCGCGCACCTTGTCCTCGGTTCCGTCCTTGGCCGTCAAGAACAGCACCGGCGTGTGGTCGCCCTCGGCACGCAGTCGGCGGCAGACCTCGAACCCGTCGAGATCGGGCAGCATCACATCCAGGACGATCAGGTCCACGTCGATCTCGCTCGCTCGGTCGAGTGCATCGCGTCCCGTCGCAGCCACCGCGACCTCGAACCCGTGATGCCGCAAGGCCGCCTCCAGCATGCTCCGGAGGTTCTCCTCGTCGTCGACGAGCAACAGTTGTTCGTGTGCCATGCCCACAGTCTCGACCCCGAAGCTGTGTGTTGCCTGAGAGTCTGCTGTGACCATGCCGGACTACGCCGCGGCGGCCGGCTGCGGGCGGGGGAGCGCCGCTGGAGCACGACCCGGACGAGTCCGGTCGAAGTGATCGACGAGCACCCGGTGCCATCGGTTGTGGGGGAGGTCCGGGTGCAGGGCGGCCAGGGCGGTGGAGTACTTCGAGAACGTGACCGGCCGACAGCCGGCACGCCACAGCAGACGGTCCATGACGCAGGGCGCGCCGTCGGTCTTGGTCTCGACGACGAACTCGTCGCGGAGCCCGATCACCGCACCGTCGATCTCGGCCGCCCGGTAGTCGGCGTCGATCGTGATACGAGCAGCCGGCTCGGGGAGGACCAAGGTCGCCCGCCGATAGCTGGTGGTCAACCGGGGCACGAGGTCGGCCGCGTAGTCCTCGAGCGGTTCGAACGCGGTCGCGAAGCGGTGGACCGCCTCGGTGACGTCCGGCACCGCCTCGTCGAGGGGCATGCGGCGTTTGACGGTGCGACCGCGACGGTTCTTGGTCTTGACCTCGATGACCGACGTGTCCGGATCGACGTAGCAGCGTGTGCGCACCTTGAACCGGCCCCGCCGTTTCGTCGCGGCCATGCGGAACGAGTCGCACGCCGGGGTGTCGAAGTAGGTCGACTCGTACCGCGACCAGCGCCCGTGGTCGGTCTCGAGCGCCCGTACCCCGGCGGGCAGCGCCCCCAGGACCGCCAGCAGGCCGTCGGCGTCGACGATGTACTTGCGGTCCTTGCGGGTCAACAACTGCGCACAGCGGTCGAGCTCGTCGAGGTCGATCGAGGCGAACGACCGCACCACGTCATCGATGGTCGTGGTCATCGCCGGAGTCCTTCCCGGTCGTGCATGGCCGGGCTGGGCTGCTCGAGCGACGGGCGGAGTTGGTAGCGGACCTCGACGTTGGTGGTGTCGTTCACGAGGTCGACCTTGCGGACCTTCATCCGGTGGACCCGGGCCTCCAACAGCGCCTCGAGGTGCAGACGCAGGGCCGACTCGTCGGTGAAGGCACGATCGAGGTTCACCGCCTGGGTCCGGTAGCCGGAGAACAGCCGGGGATGGTCTCCGACGAAGAGCACGACCAGGATCACCACCATGAGCGCGGGGGTGAGCCAGCCCGGAGTGACGCTCAGCCCACCGAGCAACCCGAGGGCCAGCGCCGCGAAGTAGTACGCGACCTCGTCCTGGTCGAGTTCGGTCGAACGCAACCGGATGATCGACAGCACACCGAAGAGACCGAGGCCGAGGCCGGCCTCGACCCCGGTCTGGTTCAGTGCGTTGGCCACCGCCAGGACGCCGACGTTCACCCCCAGGTAGGCGACGACGAGGTCCCGTCGTCGGTGGCGGGGGAAGTAGAGGCCGAAGACCATCACCGAGACGGCGACGAGGTCGATGGCGAAGAGGGCGGATTGCGGCACGAGGTGCTCCTGAGATCGGGGTTCCGGGGCGGTACGAAGAGGTATACGGCGAGAACCTGGGAGCTTCCGGAGAGGCGGCTCCGAGGTCGCTGACCGCTCGTCGTCCGGCGTCGGCCACGGCTGGACTCGCAGCGCATTCCCAGCCGGCACTCGGAAGACCCACGGACTCGATTCCTAGCGTCGGCACTGTCCCCGCAACCGGGGTCCGCCCACCACGAGAACGAGGCACACCGATGAAGAAGCGCACGATGCACGCAGCCGCCACGGCCCTGGCCCTGACGATGCTGGCGACCGCATGCGGCACCGACGGCGGTGCCGCCACTGCCGCGAGTGCGGCGGACGGAACCGCGGCGTCGACTGCCGTCGAGGTCAGCGGAAGCGTCCGGAGCGTGGCAGCCAGCATGGCCGAGAACGCCGAACCGCACGCCGTCGACCCGTTCGACTTCGACGACGCCGCGATCGTCGACATCACGCTCGGCACCACGATCACCGCGACCTCGGACGCGGTGTCGATCGACGGGACCACGGCGACCATCACCGCCGCGGGGGTCTACGAGGTCACCGGCACCCTGGCCGACGGACAGCTCGTCGTGGACGCCGGAGACGATGCCGTCGTCCGGCTGATCCTCGACGGAGCGGACATCACGAACGACGACGGCGCTGCCATCGCGGTGCTGACTGCGGACACTGCGGTCGTGCTCCTGGCCGACGGCAGCGCGAACACGTTGACCGACGGTGCGGTCTATGTGCTCCCCGACGGTGAGGACGAGCCGAACGCCACCCTGTTCAGCAAGACCGATCTGACCCTGGCGGGCAGCGGCTCGCTCACGGTCGTCGGCAACTCGAACGACGGCATCGCCAGCAAGGACGGCCTCGTCATCGACAGCGGCACCATCACCGTCGATGCCGTGGACGACGGCATCCGGGGCCGCGACTACGTCGTCATCGACGGCGGAACCGTCGAGATCGCCGCGGGCGGCGACGGCATCAAGTCCGACAACGACGAAGAAGACGAACGAGGCTTCGTCCTCGTCAACGACGGGACGGTCGGGGTGACGGCCGGCGACGATGGCATCCAGGCCGTGACCGACGCCCTCGTCGACGGTGGCGAACTGACGCTCGCGTCCGGTGACGACGGGATCCACGGCGACCTCTTCGTCGGCGTGAACGACGGCTCGATCGTGATCACCGAGTCGTACGAGGGAATCGAGTCCGAGGTCATCACGATCGACGGCGGCTCCATCGACATCACCTCGAACGACGACGGCCTCAACGTGGCCAGCGCGGAGGCGACGACCACCGACGCGGCCCCCGTACCGGGCGCCGGTGGACCCGGCGGCGGGGACGCTGGCGTCGGCGACTACT
>JBFIHN010000297.1:0-4554 GCA_041601775.1 Acidimicrobiales bacterium | reverse complement strand
GCGGTGCCCGCAGTGGTGGGGGTCGCCGTCCCGCCCGGTCTTGCCAACGGCATGGTCAGGCCTGGAGCTTGTAGCCCAGCCCTCGGACGGTGACGACATGCTTGGGATTGGCGGGATCGGCCTCGATCTTGGTGCGGAGCCGCCGGATGTGGACGTCGACGAGCCGACCGTCGCCGAAGTAGCCGTAGCCCCAGACCCGTTCGAGCAGGACCTCACGGGAGAACACGCGGCCGGGCGAGGACGCCAACTCGGTGAGGAGCCGGAACTCGGTCTTGGTCAGGTGGACCTCTTCGTCGTCGCGTTTGACGACGCCCTCGTCGGGGATCAACTCGAGATCGCCGAAGCGGAGATGCGCGTGACCCGGTTCACCCGCCCGTGTGCGTCGGAGCAGTGCCCGGATGCGGGCCGAGAGCTCCTTCGGGGCGAAGGGCTTCGTCAGGTAGTCGTCGGCGCCGGCCTCGAGACCCGCGACGACGTCGTGGGTGTCGGCCCGTGCCGTCACCATGACGATCGGGACGTCGGAGATCCGGCGGATCGACCGGCACACCTCGAAGCCGTCGATGCCCGGGAGCATGATGTCGATGAGCACCACGTCGGTGGGCTCGCGCTGGAAGGACTCGAGGGCGACTTCGCCGGTGTCCGCTTCCGCGACGTTCCAGCCCTCGTCCTCGAGAGCCAGTTTCACCGCGGTGCGGATGCGTTCGTCATCCTCGACGGTGAGGATTCGTGTGGCCACGCCCACCATCGTGCCTCATGGAGCGCCCCGACCGTGGGCATCCTCAGCGCGGAGCGCGTCCGTGGACGATTCCGGCTTCCTGGAGCAGGGTGAGGAATTCGTCCCGCCGCGTCGGATGGGACGCGATCACGAGGGTTCCGGGCAGGGGATGGTCGGCGACGATGTCGACGAAGGCGCCGGCTTCGCGGGCGATGATCGACCCTGCGCAATGGTCCCACGGGGCCAGGCCCGATTCGACGTAGGCGTCGAGTCGGCCGCACGCCACGGCGCACAGGTCGGCGGCTGCGGCCCCGAAGCGGCGGATGTCGCGCACGCGACCGATCATCTTGGTGACGTTGGCAGCCTGGCGTTCTCGGACCGCTGCGTCGTAGGAGAAGCCGGTCCCGATCAGCGACGTGGCGAGCGGCGCGGCCGGGGGGACCGCGATCGGTGATCCGTTGCGGGTCGCGCCGTGCCCCGCTGCGGCAGCGAAGAGGTCGTTGGTCGAGGGGATGGCCACGACGCCGGCGATCGGCGTCCCGTCGACCTCGACACCGATCGAGACGTTCCATCCCGGGAGGCGGTAGAGGTAGTTGGTCGTGCCGTCGAGCGGGTCGATCACCCAACGCACCCCGGACGTCCCGGCGAACGATGCGCCTTCCTCGCCGATGATCCCGTCGTCGGGACGGGCGGCCCGGAGCTTGGCGACGATCAGGCGCTCGCTGGCCGCGTCCATCTCCGTGACCATGTCGGTGCCGGTCGACTTGGTCGACACCATGGAACGTTCGTCGTCGAGGCGACCGGAGAGCAGCGCTGCCGCGGCGCCGGCGACGTCGACCGCGAGGTCGCGCAGCGCGGCCGCGTCGTGGTCGGACGTCGGGCTCGTCATGGCCCGACGGTAGTCACCGCGCGATGGCTGCCGATCCGGCGACACCGGTGGCTACCGTCTGTGCCATGAGGACCCCTGCGCGTATCGCGCTCGCACTTGCGATCTTCGTCTCCTTCGCCTGTTCCGGCGACGACGACGCTGCGCCCACGACGACCGTCGAGGCGACCACCACGACGGTCGAGGCCACGACCACGACCGAAGCGGCTCCCGAGACCACGCTCGTCGCCCGGTCCGAGGTCGACGTGATCGACGTGTACGAGGACGCCGAAGGAGGCGAGCCGATCCAGCAACTCGATCGCCGGGCCGAGACCACGGGCAACCTCGTCTTCGTCGTCGAGGACGAGGGTGAAGCCGATGGTCGACACCGCGTGCAGCTGCCCGTCCGGCCCAATGGTTCCACCGGCTGGGTCAACGCCTCCGACGTGTCGCTCACCGTGCACGACTACCGGATCGAGGTCGAGCTCGCCGCGTTCGAGCTCCGGGTGTTCAAGGGCGACGAGCTGGTGGTCACGACCCCCATCGGCGTGGGCACCGACGACACACCGACGCCGGGCGGCACCTACTACATCAAGGAGCTGCTCCAGCCGCCGTCGCCGACGGGACCCTACGGCACCTACGCCTATGGCCTGTCGGGCTTCTCGAACGTGCTCGAGAGCTTCGCCGGCGGCAACGGCGTGATCGGGATCCACGGGACCAACCAGCCCGATCTGATCGGCACCAACGTCAGCCATGGCTGCATCCGTGTCGAGAACGACGTGATCTCCGAACTCGTCGAGGACGTGGGCCTGCCCCTCGGCGTGCCGGTCGAGATCCTGGCCTGATCCCGGCCTGATCCCGGCCCGGGCCAGCAGGCCCCGGCGTCAGGAGGCGTCGTCGCGCTCGCTCGCGGCCTTGTGGTGCTGGATGACCCGCCACTCGGTCATGGCCCGGAGGGCGAGGACGGCCACGACCCCGACCCCCACCGCGAAGATCACGGCGCCGGTCAGACCGCCGATGCCGGCAGGCGTGGTGCAGTCGCCCTCACACTGGAGGTCGACGACCGCGTAGCCGATCAGTCCGCCGCACGCCCCGGCGATCAGGATCGATGCGAAGGCCAGGACGCGTGCGCCCGTGGACGGGAGCGCGGACGGCGAGTAGTCGTGTTCGTCGGTGGGGGAGACATCGGCCACGACACGAGGCTAGGGGCGGGAGGCGTGCGATCTTGCCTCGACGCGGGTGGGACGGTTTGGATGCAGGCCGTGACGACACCCGAGACGTCCGACCGCTGGGGCGAGCGCATCTTCGATCGCGAGGCGTGGGCGGCGTTGCGTGCGCACGAGTCGGTCCCCATCGCGGAGACGGATCTCGAGGCGCTGGCGGGCATCAACGAGGACCTCTCGATGCGCGAGGTCGAGGACGTGTACGTGCCGTTGGCACGGCTCGTCCATCTCCGCGCCGGCGTGACCCGTTCGCTCCACGACGCCACCGGTGCGTTCCTCGGTCGGTTCCGCCCGCATGTCCCCTTCGTGATCGGCGTCGCGGGCTCCGTGGCGGTCGGGAAGTCGACCACGTCGCGTGTGCTCCAGACCCTGCTGGCCCGCGCGCCGGAGCGCCGCAGGGTCGACATCGTCACCACCGACGGGTTCCTCCGCCCGAACGCCGAGCTGGAGCGACGGGGCCTCCTCCAACGGAAGGGGTTCCCGGAGAGCTACGACGCTCCCTCGTTGGTGTCGTTCCTCGCCGACCTCAAGGCCGGCCGGCCCGAACTCCGGGTGCCGGTGTACAGCCACGAGGTGTACGACATCGTGGCCGACGCGCACCAACTCGTCGACCAGCCCGACATCGTGATCGTCGAGGGCCTCAACGTGCTCCAGGTGCCGCCGACGATCGCCGACGGCGGCCCGGCGGTGTTCGTCTCCGACTTCTTCGACTTCTCGATCTACGTCGACGCCGCGGAGCGCGACGTCGAGGAGTGGTACCTCCAACGCTTCCTCACCCTGGTCGAGGCGGCGCGCACCGACGAGGAAGCGTTCTTCCACCGCTTCGCCACCCTCGACGACGTCCAGGCCGAACACCTGGCACGCGACATCTGGACGAGCATCAACCTCCCCAACCTCCACGAGAACGTGCAGCCGACCCGCGACCGCGCAGATCTGGTCCTCGAGAAGGCCGTCGACCACCACGTGCAACGCGTGCGCCTGCGGATGCGCTGAGCTACTCGGCCAGGTCGGCGACCGATCCAGCGCACAGACGGACCAGCTCGTCGGGGTCGATCGAGAAGACGTGGCGCGGCGTCCCGGCCGCGGCCCACACCCGGTCGTGGTCGAGCAGGGAGCGGTCGACGACCGTCGCCAGGTCGGTGGCGAGCGCGAAGGGCGGGACGCCGCCGATCGGGTAGCCGGTGGCGGCCCGGACGGCGTCGGCGTCGGCGCGCCCCACGGCGCCGCCCCCGAGTGCCTCGGCCAGCTTCGCCTCGTCGAGGCGGTTGTGGCCGGCGACGAGGGCCATGACCGGTCGCTCGTCGAGCAGGAAGACGAGCGACTTGACGATCGACGACACCGATCCACCGACGGCGGCAGCGGCATCGTGCGCGGTTCGGGTCCCGTCGGGGTACTCGACGACCTCGATGGCCATGCCGGCGGTCGCTGCCGCGTCGATGACCCGCTGCGCGTTGGGGTGCATGCGCCCATCGTGCCCCATCGCATCGTGGCGGTGACAGACTGCATCCGTGCGTGCGTGGACCGTTGCCGGGGGACTGATCGAGTTCGATGGTCGACTCCTCCTGGTCCAGAACCAGCGGCGCGACGGTTCGCTCGACTGGACCACGCCGGGCGGGGTCGTCGATCCGGGCGAGGAGATCCTCGAAGGCCTCACCCGTGAGGTGCACGAGGAGACCGGGCTGCTCGTCTCGGCGTGGGAGGGTCCGCTGTGGCGGGTCGAGGCCGAGGCGCCGGACATGGGCTGGGTCCTC
>JBFIHN010000296.1:0-4566 GCA_041601775.1 Acidimicrobiales bacterium | reverse complement strand
GACGGCGCCGAGCATCCCGCCGAAACCCACTCCACCGAACACCGCGCCCAAGGCGCCGACGGCGAGGATCTCGACCGGAGCCTCCACCAGGACGATCGAGAGCCCGGACAGCGCCATGACGGACACCGCCCCGATCGTCGCCCCCCCGGTGGCCCATCGGCCGACCGATCGCGGCGTCTCGGTGCCACCATCGAACTCCTTCACGTGCACAACCTCCTGGGCGAACGACGAAGAGGCAGCGTGGTGTCGGCGAGGCCGGAGTCCGTTGTCGGATGTCGACACTTCGACGCCGACGCCTTCGCGAGTTCTCACATCGGGTGGCCGCGCAGTGGCTCCGTCGCACTGGGTAGCCTCGATCCATCGAAGCTGACGCCACGCGCCTCGAGCCTGATGTCGACGACGGAGAGGCTCCCGATCCCGTCCGTGCTGTGAGCGCGTTGGGCGAGCCGACGCGACGCCGCCTCTACGACTACGTCGTCCAGGCGGACGAGTGGGTGAGCCGGGACGCGGCGGCCGAGGGTGCCGGTCTGGAGCGGGCGACGAGCGCCCATCATCTCGATCGACTCGTGGCCGACGGGCTCCTCGAGGTCGACTATCAGCGGCTCTCTGGACGGACCGGCCCCGGTGCCGGGCGGCCGGCGAAGGTGTACCGCCGTGCGGACCGGGACATCTCGGTGGCGCTTCCACCTCGGGACTACCGCCTTGCGGCGGAACTGCTCGCTCGAGCGGTCGATCGTGGTCGGAGTGACGGCGTTCCTGTCCAGGATGCGGTGGACTCCGTTGCCGCGGAGCAGGGGCGGCAGTGGGGCGAGCTGATCCGGTCGCGGTTGCACGGCAGCGAGTCCCGCAAGACGGCGGCCCGCCAGGCCGCAATCGTGGCCTTGCTCGCCGAACAGGGCTACGAACCGGACGTCGTCGACGATGGATCCGTCTCGCTCCGGAACTGCCCCTTCGACGATCTCGCAGATCGTCACACGGACCTCGTCTGCGGCATGAACCACTGTCTGTTGGACGCCACGGTCGCCCAGGTCGGTCGGTCCGGACTCCGAGCGTCGCTCGAGCCGACCGACGGTCGTTGCTGCGTCACGTTCCGCACCAAGTAGCGCCACCGCAACGCAGGTTCGCAAGGGGTGGGATGCCGAGGGGGTTCGTCGCGCTCCCACGATCGCTTCTAAAACAGATTTAGGTTGTCATAGAGGAGACGTCCGTTTACTATCGTAAATACAAGACGATTTTAGAAGGAGCGTCCATGACCACCACACATCGACCAGCAGCGCCGTCGGGAGCAGGGAGCGCCCCGGATCGGAGCGACGCCGTTCAGCAGGCGTTCTGGCTCCTGCGCATCGGATTCACGGTTGCCCCGATCGCGTTCGGGCTCGACAAGTTCGCCGAGGTCCTCACCGAATGGGACGTCTACCTCGCGCCGGAGTTCACCGACCTCCTCAACGCCGAAGCGCACACGCTCATGTTGTGGGTCGGTGTGATCGAGGTCGTCGCCGGCCTCGTGGTCGCCGTGCGACCGCGGTTCGGTGGATACCTCGTGGCCGCCTGGCTGGGCGGGATCATCGCCAACCTGCTCCTCATCGGCGACTACCACGACATCGCACTCCGGGACTTCGGTCTCCTCCTCGGTGCGCTCACCCTTGCTCGTCTGGCGTCGGTGTTCGACGCGGCGAAGCGCTGACCGGGCCGTGTGATGACCACCAACAACCGACACGTGATCATCGGGGCCGGCCTCGCTGGGAGTCATGCCGCAGAGACACTCCGCAACGAGGGGTACACCGGCGAGATCGTCCTCATCGGAGCCGAACCCGTGGGACCCTATGAGCGCCCGCCCCTGTCCAAGGGCTACCTGCGGGGCGAATCACCTCGTGCGGCGGTCTTCGTCCACGACGACGACTTCTACGCCGCTGCAGGGATCGACATCCGCACGGGTGTGACCGCGATCTCCATCGACACCGACAGCCAGGTCGTCACGACCGACGACGGTGAGCAGGTCGCCTACGACGGGTTGCTCCTCGCCACCGGGTCGGAGCCGCGGCCACTTGCCGTCGACGGCGCAGACCGAGCGAAGGTCTTCCGACTCCGCACGATCGCCGACGCCGACGCGCTGCGGTCCTCGCTCGCAGGGCAGCACCACCTGACCGTCGTCGGCGCGGGCTGGATCGGATGCGAGGTCGCCGCATCTGCTCGAGAGCTGGGACTCGACGTCACCGTCGTCGACCCGTCGCCGCACCCGCTCCGAGCGGTACTCGGCGACGAGCTCGGCGCGTTCTACGCCGCACTCCACCGGTCGAACGGCGTCGAGTTCCGGCTCGGGACCAGGCCGGTTGGCATCGCCGGTGGCGACGGCGCGACGACGGTCGTCCTCGACGACGGTTCGATGATCGAGACCGATGTCGTGGTCGCCGGTGTCGGCGTCGTGCCCCGAACCGGCCTCGCCCAAGCAGCGCGTCTGACGGTCGACGACGGAATCCAGGTGCAGGCGAACCTCGAGTCGTCGGTCCGGGGGGTGTTCGCCGCCGGTGACGTCGCGTCGGCGTGGCATCCGCACTACCGGCGCCATCTGCGTGTCGACCACTGGGCGAACGCTCGGAACCAGGGTGAGACCGCAGCGAAGAACATGCTCGGAGGGGTCGAGATCTACGACCGACTGCCGTACTTCTTCTCCGACCAGTACGACGTCGGGATGGAGTACACGGGCCACGCCGACGGGGCTGACGGTCTGGTCATCCGCGGCGACCTCGGCGATCGCGAGTTCATCGCCTTCTGGACCAAGGGTGGACGGGTGATCGCCGGGATGAACGTGAACACCTGGGATGTCGTCGACCAGATCAAGGGTCTGATCCTGTCGGCGAAGGCCGTGTCCCCGGAAGCGCTCGCCGACCCGGACGTCCCGCTCGAGGCAGTCCATGCGCATGCCTGACGCTCCGACAACGCTCCGGTCTTCGCCCGTGGCGACGAACGGCGACGCTGCTGGCGCCGCGCACGGAGGTCTCGGCCAGGACGGGCAGCCATCCGTCGACGTGCCGGCGGCAGAGGTGGCCGTCCGGTCGCTCCTCACCGCCCTCGGACGGGACCCGTCGGCCGCACACCTCCGAGAGACGCCACGTCGGGTGGCGCACGCATTCGAGGAACTCCTCGCGTCCCGTCCCTTCAACGTCACGACGTTTCCCAACGACGAGGGATACGACGAGCTCGTGCTGGCCAGGGCCATCCCGTTCCACTCGCTGTGCGAGCACCACCTCCTCCCGTTCAAGGGGACAGCGCACGTCGGCTATCTCCCGGGTCCCCGGATCGTCGGCTTGTCGAAGCTCGCTCGCGTCGTCGAACTGTTCGCCCGCGACCTGCAGGTCCAGGAGCGACTGACACAGCAGATCGTCGACTGGCTGCACGCCAACCTCGCGCCGAAGGGCGTCGGAGTCGTCCTGCAGGCCGAGCATCTCTGCATGGCGCTCCGCGGCGTCCGGACACCCGGCTCGGTGACGGTCACGTCGGCACTCCACGGGACCCTCCGGACCGATCCGCGGTCGCGGAGCGAGTTCTTCTCCCTCAGCGGCGTCGCGCCATGACGACCACCGACACCGTCGCCACCCCGCGCGTCGCCGCCTCCGACGTGTCGGCCCTCGTCGCACTGAAGGGCGACCGGCGGATCGGCGTCTGCGTTCCCGCACGGGACGAGGCTCCAACGATCGGCGACGTCGTCGCCGGCATCGCCGTCCTCCACGACCGGGGACTGGTCGATGAGCTCGTCGTCGTCGACGACGGATCTCGGGACGGAACGAGCGACGTCGCCAGCAGGGCGGGCGCACGAGTCATCGGCCACGACGCCGGCCCCGGCAAGGGGCAGGCGCTCCGGGCGGGCGTACGGGCGACCTCCGCCGATCTCCTCGTGTTCGTCGACGCCGACGTCTCGAACTTCGACGCCCGATTCGTGACCGCGCTGGTCGAGCCGATCCTGCGGGACCGGACGATCGCGATGGTGAAGCCGAGGTACCGCCGTCCGCTCCAGGGTGTGGCTGACGAAGGCGGTCGCGTGACCGAGCTCCTCGCTCGTCCACTGCTTCGCCGCTTCCACCCCGAGCTCCTCCACATCGCGCAGCCGCTGGGCGGCGAATGCGCGCTGCGTCGCGATGTGACCGACGCGGTCACGCTCGCCGACGGATACGGCGTCGAGGTCGGGCTCCTCCTCGACGTGACGGCGATGTTCGGAGTGTCGACGATCGCAGAGGTCGACCTCGGCGAGCGGGTCCACCGCAATCGACCGTTGCTCGACCTCCGGCCACACTGCGACGACGTCCTCGCTGCCGTCCTCGAGCGGCTCGGACCTCGATCGTTGGGAAGCCAGTCGGTGCGTCGCGGCTTCGGGAGCGATCGGGTCGCGCGTCCACCCACGTGAAGGCCAGGTCCCCGTCTGTGGATCTCTCCCACCCACCACGGCGAATCGAAGGGCACAGTCGACAGCACCGATCGTGTCGCGTCGTCGTAGACACGGATCATGACCTCCACCGCCGTCGTCTCGGGTTCCGTGGCTCGCTTCTCGCCGGTGGACGGTTGCCGGCCAGG
>JBFIHN010000295.1:0-4620 GCA_041601775.1 Acidimicrobiales bacterium | reverse complement strand
CGGTTCTGGTCTCGGTGTCGGACATCATCGGAACGTACGACGAGACGAATTCTCCGCTCTAGTACACGATCGCGACCTCGGCGGTACAACATCGGAACTATCCGGCGGGCGCCCTCGGCGCGACATTGGGACCATGACGGAGTACGGGAGTTTCTGTCCCATCGCTCTCGCCAGCGACGTGGTCGCCGACCGCTGGACACCCCTCATCCTCCGCGAACTGGTGCTCGGGAACACCCGGTTCAACGACATCGCCCGAGGGCTGCCCGGGATCTCGCGCTCGCTGCTGGTGCAGCGCCTCAAGCACCTGGAACGCAAGGGGGTGATCGAACGCTGGCCGCTCCCGAGCGGCCGGGGGAACGGCTACCACCTGACCCCGGCCGGGCGGGATCTGGAGCCGGTGCTGATGGCGTTCGGGCGTTGGGCGGTGAACTGGCTCTACGACGAACTCCGACCGCACGAGATCGATCCGATCACGTTGACGTGGTGGATGCACCGACGCGTCGACGCCGACCAACTCCCGGACACCCGGGTGGTCATCCAGTTCGACCACACCGAACCGGAGCGGACCACCCTCTGGGTGGTCCTCGAGCGCGGCGAGGCGTCGGTCTGCATCCAACACCCCGGCTTCGATCCCGACCTGGTCGTCACCACCACGACGCCGGCGTTGGCCGACGTCTTCCAGGGGTTCGACGACTGGGCCCATGCCCTCGCCGACGGGAAGATCGTGGCGACCGGTCCCGCACTCCTGGTCAAGGCCTTCCCGCGGTGGTTCCTGTGGAGCCCGTTCCACTCCGACACCCGGGCTCGCAGGGTCCTCGTGGGGGCGGCGGACGGCCATCGACGGTGACGGCCCCGCTCATCACGGCCCCACGCATCACGCGGGCTTGATGTTCTGGTTCCCGCGGAACACGTTCGTGGGGTCCCACTCGCCCTTGATGCGCGCGAGCCGGTCGTACTTCGCGTCGCCGTAGGCGGCACGCACGCGCTCCTCGCCCTCGTCGCCGATGAAGTTGAGGTACACGCCACCGGTGGCGTAGTGGGCGATGTCCCGACGGAACGACCGCGCCCACTCGATGTTGGCCGCGTCGTCGCCCGGGTCCTCCCACACCGCGAACGGATGCGTGATCCAGGCCGTCGACCGCTTCGTCATCGGGGTCGCGTCTTCGCCGACACGAGCGACGGCGCCACCCCACGGGACCAGCAGCTGCTGCGACAGGGGTGACTGCTTCGAGAACCCGTACTTGACGAAGACGTCGAGCGCGTCGTCCGGGAAGCTGTCGTGGTAGTCGGCCGACCAGTAGTTCCGCATGCCCGGCGGGTCGTCGATCATGCACTGGAAGTCGGCGTAGGGCATCGGCCCGACGAGGTCGACCTCGGGACCGAGGTCCTTGAAGGGCTGCATCGCCTCGGCGCCCTCGTCCACGTCGCCGACCCACAGACCGGCGATCCCGAGCACGGTCGTGCCCTGGAGATGCGTGGGCACGAACTCCTCCGGTGGACCCGTCAGGACCACGAGGGCCGTACCCAACTCGTCCGGCGCCTCGGCCGCCAGGTCTCGGTACCGTCGGGCCACGTCGCCGGCCGCGTCGCCGGGCCACAGCATCAGACCGGCCGTCACCAGCGGGCCCAGCTCGTGCAGCTCGAAGACGAAGGAGGTGACGACGCCGAAGTTGCCGCCGCCGCCGTGCAGCGCCCAGAACAACTCCGGGTTCTCGGTCTCGCTCGCCGTGACCGCGCGACCCCCCGCCGTGACCAGGTCGACCGACACCAGGTTGTCGCAGGCGAGCCCCCACGCCCGCTCGGCCCAACCGGATCCGCCACCGAGCGTGAGACCGGCGACACCCGTCGTCGACACGCGGCCACCGGTCGTGGCGAGGCCGTGTTCCTGGGTCGCGCGGTCGAACTCCCCCCACGTGACGCCCGCCCCCACCCGGACCTGACGCGCCTCGGGGTCGACCTGGATGCTCTTCATCGGTCGAACGTCGATGACGAGGCCATCGTCGTTGAGACAGGCACCGGCCACGGAGTGGCCGCCCGCCCGCACAGCGACGTCGAGGCCGTCTCTCGCGGCCAGGGCCAGGGCATTGCCCACGTCCGCAGGCGTCGCGCACTGCGCGATGGCTGCAGGACGTCGGTCGATCATGGCGTTGAAGACGATGCGTGCCTCCTCGTAGCCCACATCGTCCGGTCGGATCAGCTCCATTGCTACCCCCCCGATCTCGTGCACCGTGCCACCTGCAAGCTTCCGCCTCCTGGGCTCGATGTGCAACGAGGACGTCGGCGACGTCGCCTTCTTCACCGCACCGGGCACACGGTCACGCTGGTCGGGTCGCGGGCATGGCGCTGCTCCCGTCGGTGTCGGGCACCACGCCCAGCACCTGGTGCACGTTGTTCCCGCCGTCGTCGAACCCGACGACGGAGCCGGCCATGTAGAGCCGCCATGCCCTGGCCCGCTCCACACCGACCTCGGACACGGCTGCCGACCAGTGGTCGTCCAGGTTGGCGATCCACTGGCGAAGGGTGCGGGCGTAGTGCTCCCGCAGCGATTCGACGTCACGGACCTCGAACCCGGCCTGCTGCATCGCGTCGATGACGGTCGAGAGGTCGACGAGCTCTCCGTCGGGGAAGACGTAGCGATAGACGAAGGAGTCGGGATCGAGTCTCGACGAGCCGACGGAGGAGATCGCGTGGTTGAGCAGGCGGCCATGCGGACGCAGCACGCCCCGCAGCGTCGCGAAGTACTGCTGCATGCGGACCGCGCCCACGTGTTCGAACATCCCGATCGAGCAGACCGCGTCGAAGGTCTCCTGTCCCAGGTCCCGATAGTCCTGCATCCGGATGTCGACGCGGTCGCCGACGCCGGCGGCGACGACTCGTTCGCGAGCCAGTGCCGCCTGCTCCTCGCTGATCGTCACACCGACGACCTCGGCACCGTGGACGACCGCAGCATGGATGGCCATCGACCCCCACCCGCATCCGACGTCGAGGAGTCGCATGCCCGGCCGCTCGTGCAGGCCCAGCTTGCGAGAGATGTGCTCGTGTTTCGACGCCTGCGCCTGCGCCAGGTCCAGTTCGGGCTCCGCGAAGCGCGCACAGGAGTACGTCATCGACGGCCCCAGGATCAACGAGTAGAACTCGTTCGACACGTCGTAGTGGTGGCGCACCGCCACCGCGTCGCGTTGTCGGGTGTGCGTCCCGCGCCGGCGACGACGGGCGCGGTGCTCGATCGCCGGCACCGGCGGCGGCCCTCCGAGTGCATGCACGCTCCGCGCCACCGGCGTGATCCGCGGGAGGGAACGGATCACGGACCGACCCGGACGGTCGACACGACTCAGCAGACGGAGGACCTCGACCAGGTCGTCGTCGGAGTCGATCTCTCCGGTCACGAACGCTCGGGCGACGCCGAGCTCTCCCGGTGCCCACAACAGTCGCCGGATCGCATCGGGTGTCCGCACGCGGATCGTGGCCGGGGCGTCGTCGGGGCCGATCACGCTCCCGTCCCAGCACTTGATGCGGACCGGCAGCGGCCTGCCCAGCAGCACCTCGGCGATCGGGCCGATCGTCTCGGCGGCGGATTCGCCGACGCCGGGGCCGTGACGTGATCCTGAGCGGCCGATGGTGGTCATCGCGCACCTCCGTGTCCTCGACTGTCCCTGACGCCGATTGTCGGCCTTCTGCGCCGAAACGGCAACGGTCGGAGCGTCTCCGCCGCTGCGTCACCGGATCTGGTCGAGTACCTGCAGGCGGTCCCAGTAGAGGCGTTCGTGGGTGAGGAGACCCGAGTCACGCCTCCGCGTTCGTGGTCGTCGGCACGTCGCCGACGTCGTGGTCCAGCGTCTCGTCGGCGATGCGACGCAGCGCCCGGGTGGCATCGGCGACGCTGGCCATCTCGGGCCGCCAGCGCGTCGCCTGGCGAAACGAACTGTTGACGATCCGGTGGCTGCGGAGCAGGAACCGCAGCTCGGTGCCGGCGAGTTCGCTGCCACCGGCTGCGACGGGCCCGGTCGGACGTCGGCCGACGGCTTCGAGGTATCGCGCGTTCACCGCGGCTCGGGGAAGGGGATCGTCGTCGACGATGTCGTAGACGCCCGATGGCGCGTCCAGGGCGGCGGCGAGCGCGGTGCTGGCGTCGCCTTCCCACAGTGTGGGGGTGAACGCGTCGGCCGGTCCCGGTACCGCAGCAGCTCCGCGGCGTGCGGCCAGGAGGCCCGCCACGGTGGTCGCCGACGAGGACCCGTAGAGACCGCCGAGGCGGAGCACCAGACCGCGCCGCCTCCGGTGTGCCGCGAAACGAGCGACGGCTCGTTCCGCCACCAGCGTCGAGTCGAGGACCGCGGTGGGGTCGAGGGGTGCCCCGGCGCGCAGCCAAGCGCTGGCGCCGTCGGCGTAGACGAAACAGACCGACGGGTACACGAAGGTCGTGACGCCCGCGTCGATGGCGGCATCGACGAGTGCCGTGGTCGCGTCGGCGCGCAGGCGGTCGTTCTCGCGCCACGCCGCCGGTTCGACCGCCGACGGCCCGGTCGGGAGGTGTGGGGCCAGGTGGAGGACGGCATCGATGCCGTCGAGCGCCGAGCGCAGTGCGACACGATCGAGGAGCGCGACCCCCGACGCGGTCGT
>JBFIHN010000294.1:0-4622 GCA_041601775.1 Acidimicrobiales bacterium | reverse complement strand
TCGCCGGCGAGGTTCCCGTGGGTGCCGTGATCGTGGTCGACGGCGAGATCGTGGCCCGGGGCCACAACCGACGCGAGGCCACCAACGATCCCAGTGCCCATGCCGAACTCCTCGCCCTGCGCGACGCCTGTGCGGCCGCGGGTTCGTGGCGACTGCCGGGCGCAACCGTCGTCGTGACCCTCGAGCCGTGCGCGATGTGCGCGGGTGCGATGTCGGCGGCACGGGTCGAGCGGGTCGTGTTCGGCGCAGCCGACCCCAAGGCCGGCGCCCTCGGCTCGCTCTACAACCTCGGGGTCGACCCGCGCCTCCCGCACACCTTCGACGTCGTCGCCGGCATCGACGCCGAGGCGTGCGGCGACGTGCTCGAGTCGTTCTTCGCCCGCCGTCGCTGACCCGATCACGACAATCGGACGGACGGGAGGGCTGGCGTCGCTCGACGACGGGTACAGAGGTGCGTCCACGGGCGCTGACCACCGAACAAGGAACCGACGACCGAGATGACCTTCCTCCGCGAACCCGAGTTGGTCCGAGGCGACCAGCGAGAGTGCGGCGCACCGTCCATGCCACCGCCGATCGGTCCGCTCACCGCGTTCACCGCCGCCGTCCTCCACGACCCGCGCCGCCGACCCGGCGTGGTCGAACTGACGGCGCTCGCCGTCGACACGATGGATCCGCTCACCGACCTCGACTTCCAACGCTCGCTCTACGCGCTGCACGAACTGCACTACCGCGGCGTCGCCGGCGCCCACCCCGACGCCGAGTGGCATCCGAACGTGGTCGGCTGGTGGCACCACATGGCCGGTCGCTTCGAGAGCGCGCTGTGTGACGTCGCGCCCCTACGACTCGGCGACGAACCGAACGCCGGGGACGAGATCGCGGCGCTGGTCGAGACGAGCGAGGGACCGTCGCTGTCGGCCTTCGTGGTCGAACATGCCTCCGTCGACATCCTGCGAGAGTTCGCGATCCACCGGTCGCTCTACCAGCGCAAGGAGGCCGACCCGCACTCCTTCGCGCTCCCCCGCGTCGGCGGCCGGGCCAAGGCAGCCCTCGTCGAGATCCAGATGGACGAGTACGGCAACGGCGTGCCCGGCCGCGCCCACGCCGACCTCTTCGCCGAGACGATGCGCGCCCTCGACCTCGACCCGACCTACGGGCGCTACGTCGCCCACGTGCCCGCGGTGACGATGACCACGGTCAACCTCATCACCCACCTCGCCCTGCACCGCCGCCTGCTCGCTGCCCTGCTCGGCCATCTCGCGCTGTTCGAGATGACCTCGGTGGGCCCGATGGGCCGCTACGCGGAGGCGATGCGCGCCATCGGCGCACCGGACGAGGCGTGCGAGTTCTACGACGTCCACGTCGTCGCCGACGAGCACCACGGCCCCCTGGCCCGGGTCGGCCTCGTCGACGCGCACATCGCGGAGCACCGCGACGACGGTGGCCTCGCGGTGTGGGGCGCCGAGGTCACGATGGCGGTCGAGGGCCGTTTCAGCGCGCTCCTCCTCGACCACTGGAGCCGGGGCGAGTCGAGCCTGTACCTGCCCGCCTGACGGAGAGACCCTCTGATCGCTCTGGGACGGTCGGAGGCCGCTTCGCTAGTGTCATGCGCCCCTGGAGGGATGCCAGAGCGGACGAATGGGACGGTCTCGAAAACCGTTGAGGCTTTCGGGTCTCCGTGGGTTCAAATCCCACTCCCTCCGCCAACGAAACTGCTGGTCAGACCGGGCGCTCGCAACACGCCCGCTGGCCGGCAGATTTCGTTCTGGGCGCCCGGAACCCGTCGGGACCTACTCGCTGGTCGGGCCGGTGAAGTTCGGGTCGCGTTTGTCCATCAGCGACGCACGGCCCTCGACGGGGTCCGGCCCGCCGAAGCCGAGGAACTCGTACGCGAGGCTGGCGTCGAGGATCGCGGCCTGCTGGCGGTACCAGTGGTTGAGCGTGTGCTTGGTCCAGCGGATGGCCTGCTGCGCACCGTTGGCCAACTGCACGGCCATGGCGAGCGCCCGGTCCTGGACCTCGTCGTCCGGCACGCAGATCGAGACCAGGCCGATCCGCTCGGCTTCTGCGCCCGTGAGCGTGTCGCAGGTGAGGAGCAGGTACTTGGCCTTGGCCATGCCGCACAGCAACGGCCAGCAGATGGCAGCGTGGTCGCCGGCAGTGACGCCGAGGCGGGTGTGCCCGTCGATGATGCGGGCGGTCTCGCCGACGATCGAGACGTCGGCGAGGATCCCCGCGACCAGACCGGCACCGACGGCCGGTCCGTGGATCGCCGACACGATCGGCTTCGAACAGTTGATGACGTTGAACACGAGGTCGCGTGCCTCGCGCATCACGCGGAGGCGTGAGGCGTAGTCGTCCATCATCTCGTCGAGGAGGTCGAACGAGCCCCCGGCCGAGAATCCCTTCCCGGCGCCTCGGAGGAGCGCCACGCGTGTGGCGGGATCGCGGTCGACGGTCAGCCAGATGTCGGCGAGTTCGCGGTGGACCGCAGGGCTGACGGCGTTCAGTCCCGGCGCGTCGAGCGTGATCCGCAGGACACCGTCGGCCGGACGATCGACGGTGAGCCCCGGAAAGTCGCGGTAGCGGTCGGTCATGCGCTCGACCCGATGACCGCGGCGATCCAGCGACGCAGGTCGGCGGTGACCTCGTCACGGTTGATCTCGTTGAGGATCTCGTGCCGTGCCTCGGGGTAGTAGTGCGCCGTGACCGTCAGGCCGGCGTCGGTGTAGAGCTGTTCGAGCGCACGCACGGTGGCCGCACCGTTGGAGACCGGATCGGCCTCGCCCGTGAGCAGGAGCACGGGCACGTCGGTGTCCATCCTCGCCACGGCCTCGGGCTGCAGGGCCGCGTGCGACTGGGCCAGCAGGCCGGCCACGAACGCTGCCGTCACCGGGTTCCCGTCGCCGCACATGGGGTCGGCGATGTACTCGTCGACCTCGGCCTCGTCGCGGCTGAGCCAGTCGTAGTCGGTGCGTGCGGGGGCGAACGCCTCGTTGAACGCGCCCAACGCGTCGAGAGGCTCATCGCCTGCGCCCGCCTCGACGAGGGCGTTCATGCCCTCGACCATGGCGGCGAGTTCGTCGTTGGGTCCGGTGGTCCCGGAGAGGATGACGCCGTCGTGGTCCTGGTGACGCTGGACGTAGGACTGGGCGAACATCGAGCCCATCGAATGACCGAAGATCACGAGCGGCAGCTCGCCCAGGTCGGCCCGGGCCTGCTCCTGGAGGGACCGGATCGAGTCGAGCACGCCATCGAAGCCACCGGGACCCGTCTTGCCCATGCCCGTGACCGCGGACGTGCGCCCGAACCCACGATGGTCCAGGGCGTAGACCGCGAGGTCGTCCTCGAGGAGCGCCTCGGCCAGGCGGGTGTAGCGGCCGGAGTGTTCGGACATGCCGTGGAGGACCAACACGATCCCGCGTGGATCGTTGTCCGGCATCCATCGTCGGTAGAAGATCTCGACGTCGTGCGGGTCGTTGAGGGTCGTCTCTTCGAGGGCCATGGCAGCTCGCTTTCGTGGAGGTGCCCGCCATCATGACGCCTCGCGCAGATCGTCGCGAAGCGCGTGACGATGTGCGACGCTTCGGGTCGATGCGACTCGGCTTCACCACGATGAACACGCCGGACGACCCGCCCCCCGGCGAGCTCGCCGCCGCGCTCGAAGCGCACGGCTACGACTCGCTGTGGATCGGCGAGCACGCACACATCCCCGCGGTCCGACGCACCCCGTATCCGGCCGGTGGCGCCATGCCCGAGCAGTACACGCGGATGATGGACCCGCTCCTCAGCCTCGTGGCGGCAGCGCAGACCACCAAGACCTTGCTCCTGGCGACCGGTGTCGCCCTCCCCCTCGAACACGACCTGTTCGCCCTCGCCAAGGCGGTCACCACGCTGGATCACCTCTCGGGTGGACGCGTCGTCTTCGGCGTCGGCGTCGGGTGGAACGAGGAGGAGCTCGCCGACCACCGGCCCGACATCGCGTGGCGGTCGCGCTATCGGGCGCTCGCCGAGGCCGTGGCCGCGCTCCGCTCGCTGTGGACCGACGACGAGGCCTCGTTCCACGGACGCTGGTTCGACTTCGACGCAGCGCTGGCGTTCCCCAAGCCGGTGCAGCGACCGCATCCACCGGTGTACTGCGGCGCCGGCGGTCGCATCGGCACCGCACAGGCGGCCGAGTGGGGCGACGGGTGGGCGCCGATGGACGTCGCGCTCGGCGACGTCGCCCGGCGGGTCGGGCAGTTCCGCGCGATGACGGGCCGGGCCGGGCGGGACGTGCCGATCACGCTGTTCACGTTCGGTGACCCCGACCTCGCCACCCTCCGCGGCTATCGCGACCTCGGGGTCGAGCGCGTGGTGATCGGCGCCAATCGGACTGGATGGGACGACCCCACGTCCACGATGCCCTTCGTCGAGGCTCACGCCTGCATGGCCGACGCGTTGCGCTGACCGGCCTCAGGCGGACCCCTCGGCCGTGCTCGCGGCTCGGCCGGCCGCGGTCACGCTTCGCCGTCTGCGACGGCTCGGGCCCATCGGCGGATCGTCTCGACCTCCGGCGCCTCGTGACGACCAGCCGCCGACGCGCCGAGTGCAAGCGTTCCCACCGAACCGTCCACCGTGACCGT
>JBFIHN010000293.1:0-4624 GCA_041601775.1 Acidimicrobiales bacterium | reverse complement strand
GAGCGGCTCGAGCCGGGGATCCCCTGCCACTCCCCTCCAGATCGTCGAGCGGGCCGTCCTCGAACGCGCGAAGGAGATCCGCCTCGACCTCGCCGACGACGCCGAGGCCAGAGCCCGCATCCGACGGCTCGTCGACGAGGAGGTGGGTCGTTGGGCTGGGGACTTCCGCCGAGGACTGCGTTCGCACGACCTCGCCGACCCCGACCTGATCGTCGAGCGCGCGTACCGAAACCTCGTCGGCTACGGACCGCTCGAGCCGCTGCTCGACGACGACGACGTGTGGGAGATCATGGTGAACGCTCCCGACTCGATCTTCGTGAAGCGTCACGAGGGAACCTCCGGCTACCACGACGAGGTCTTCCACGACGACGAGCACGTGGTGCGCACCCTGACCAAGGTCCTCGACGACGCCACCGGGGCGCACCGCAAGCTCGATCCGACCGAAGGACTGCAGGACGCCCAGCTCGACAACGGCGCCCGGCTCCACATCGTCCACGGCGACGTCGCTCGCGGCGGGCACGTGATGGTCAACATCCGGAAGTTCACGGGCGTGGCTTTCCGCGAGCTCGACCAACTCGTCGACCGCGACATGCTGACGCCCCGTGCCGCCGAGTTCCTCCGGGCCTGCGCCCGGGCGAAGCTCACCGTCGTGTTCGCCGGTGCTCCGGGGTCGGGGAAGACGACGATCATGTCCTGCACCGCCGCCGAACTCGATCCGTCGCTGCGGGTCGTGGTCGCCGAGGAGGTCTTCGAGGCCGACGTGCCACTGCCGAACGTCGCGTCGATGCAGACACGCGTTGCGCGACCGGATCGCCCGGCCGTCGACCTCCGTCGCCTGGTCGCGGGGTTCCTCCGCATGGCGCCCGACGTCGCCATCGTCGGCGAGGTCCGCGATCGAGAGGCGCTCCCCCTCCTGCTCACCCTGTCGTCCGGCGTCAAGGGCTTCACGACCATCCACGCCGGCTCCGCTCGGCAGGCCCTCTCCCGGCTCCGGTTCATCTGTCAGCTGGCCGACACCTCGAGCGAGATCCCGATGTCGGCGCTCAACAGCCTCGTGTCCGAGTCGATCGACATCGTCGTCCACTGCGACCGAGATGCCGTCGGCCCTCGGGTGACGGAGATCCTCGCCGTCGAGGACCAGGCCGCCGGCTTCGAGTCGGCCCAGTTCACCGTGACCGACTTGTTCCGTCGTCCTCGGGTCGGCCAGCCCCTCGAGTGGACCGGCCTCCTCCCGTGTCGGGCGGCGACCGCTCTCGAAGGTGCGGGGTTCGACCTGCGGGATCTGCTCGGCGTGCCCGACCAGTCCACCCGAACGTCCCCCGACGTCCGAGACCTCCTCGATCACGGCGGACCGACGTGACGGCCGTCGCGCTCCCGCTCCTTGCCGCCGCCGGGGTCTACTACGCGTACACCGCCACGGTGCTGGGTTGGCGCGGGGTGCACGTGGCACCGTCGGTCCGCCGAGGGGTCCGGCGCAGCGCCGGCGTGGACGAGTGGCTCGTCCAGGCAGGCCTGGGTGAGATCCGTCTCCGCGACTTCCTGGCGGTGATGGTGTCGTTGTTCACCGTCGGGACGGCGTTGATCTACGCCGTCTTCGGGGCGATCGTGCCCGCGTTCGCCGTCGGTGCGTTCGCGGCCACCTTCCCGCTCGCATCGTTCCGGGTCCGGCGAGCCAACCGACGAGCGGCAGCACAGGATGCGTGGCCGCGACTCATCGAGGAGATCCGGATCCTCACGGCGGCGCTGGGTCGGTCGATTCCCCAGGCACTCTTCGAGGTCGGCCGGCGGGCACCCGACGAGATGCGACCGGCGTTCGACGCCGCGCACCGTGAATGGCTGATCTCCACCGACTTCGAACGCACGCTCACCGTGCTCAAGGCCGGCCTCGCCGACCCGACCGCCGATGCGACCTGCGAGACGCTCCTCGTCGCCCACACCGTCGGGGGAAGCGACCTCGACCGGCGACTCGAGGCGCTGGCCGAGGACCGCATCCAGGACACCCAGGGACGCAAGGACGCCAGGGCCAAGCAGGCCGGTGCACGGTTCGCTCGTCGGTTCGTGCTGTTCGTGCCGTTCGGGATGGCGATCGCGGGCATGTCGGTGGGTGACGGACGCGAGGCCTTCCGGTCGGCGACCGGGCAACTCCTGACCCTCGTCGCCGTCCTCTTGGTCATCGCGTGCTGGGCCTGGGCGGGACGCATCCTGCACGTCCCCGAGGAGGAGCGGGTGTTCTTCGAATGATCCGGGTCGTCGCGCTCAGCGGACCGGTCTTCTGGATCGGCGCCACCCTCCTGCTGAGCCGGGGCCGTTGGTTCGCTCGGCGCTCCCTCACCGACCGTCTGCGCCCCTACGAGCCCGGCGGTCTCGCCATGACCGCTGCGAGCCGCAGCGTGCTCTCGGTCGAGTCGTTCGCCGAGGTCGTCGCGCCCCTCGCACGCACCGTGGGTGCGCGCACCTCCCGCCTCCTCGGGGTCGACGAGGACCTCGCCGTTCGGCTTGCTCGAATCCACTCGCCCCTCGATCACACAGGATTCCGCGTACGACAGCTCGGGTGGTCGGTCGTGGGGCTCGCCGCAGGGGTCCTGGTGGCGGCGACGACCCGTCCCCCTCCCCTGATCGCGCTCCTCTTCCTGGTGGGCGGTCCGTTCCTCGCGTTCCTCGTGATCGAGCAGCAGCTGGCGAGCGAGTCCGATCGACGGAAGCGACGGCTCTTCCTCGAACTCCCGGTCGTCGCCGAACAGCTGGGCATGCTGTTGTCGGCAGGGTTCTCGCTCGGCTCGGCGCTCGACCGGCTGGCGCGACGCGGCCGTGGGGTGTGCGGCCAGGACCTGCGCCGGGTCGTCGCTCGCACCCGACAAGGCGTTGGTGAGGTCGACGCGCTCCGCGAGTGGGCAGCGACGGCAGATCTCGACGCGCTCACGCGCCTGGTGGCGGTGCTCGCCCTCAACCGCGAGGCCGGTGACCTGGGTCGGCTCATCGCCGACGAGGCGCGCTCGATCCGTCGGGACGTCCAACGTGAGCTCATCGAACAGATCGAGCGGCGCAGTCAGCAGGTGTGGATCCCGGTCACCGTCGCCGCGCTCGTGCCCGGGGCGATCTTCATCGCCATTCCGTTCATCCAGGCACTCCAGGCGTTCGGCGTGTCGTCGTGATCTCTCGAACCGTCAACCGAGAAGGAGCAACCATGTACCTCACCACCACCCGCCGTACGCGGCCGACGTTCCGTCTGGCTCGATCCGATCGCGGTGAGGGCGTCATCTCGACCGCGATCGCCGTGCTCGTCATGGCCTTCCTCGGCGCCGCGATGTGGATCAGCTTCAACGCCATCTGGAAGGACACGTCCGCCAACACGCAGGACCAGGTGGACATCATCGGCAGCGACACCGACTCGCAGTCCAGCGACTGACCGATGACGGTCGCCCGGCGCGGCGATCGCGCCACCGGCGTCTTCGGGACGGCCTTCGGCTTCACCGTGTTCCTGGTGTTCCTGTTGTTCACGGTCCAGCTCCTCTTCGGGCTCTACGTACGCACGACGGTGACCGCGGTGGCCACCGACCTGGCGCAGCAAGCGGCGAACGAGGGACCCGGTGCCCTCGATCCGAGTCGGCGTGCGTTCTACGAGGACGAGGCGCGGCGGCGCCTCGGCGACTACGCCGACGATGCGTCCTTCGAGTTCGCCCTGATCGACGTCGACCGGGACGGACGAGACGACACCGTCGCCGTCCACGTCGACGCGGCACTCCCCACCCTGTTGCCCGCTCGCTGGATCCCCGGGAGCCCCACGACGTTCGAGCGGACGATGCGGGCACGCCTCGAGGAGTTCCAGCCCGAACCGCCGGGGGCGCCATGAGCGACCGTCCGCGTTGCCGCGGCGAACGCGCCCAGGTCGCAGGGATCGAGGTCCTGCCGTTCGGGCTGGTCGTGTTCATCGCCGGCGCCTTGCTGCTCACGAACCTGTGGGGTGTCGTCGACGCCAAGTTCGCCGCCGACGCCGCCGCACGCGAGGCCGCCCGGTACGTGGTCGAGTCGGCCCGAGCCGACGTCGATGCCGCGACGATCCACGCCGGCGCAGCCGATGTCGCCCGACAGACCCTCGCCGACCACGGGCGAGCGGGCCCCGCCGACGTCGAACTCCGGCCCGACGTCGCCGTGCTCGAGCGATGCCAGCGGATCCAGGTCACGGTGTCGACCGAGGTCCCCGCGGTCCGGATCCCGTTCGTCGGTGGCTTCGGCACCCCGTTCGCCATCGTGGCCACCCACTCGGAACTGATCGATCCCACCCGTGCCAACGTCGCCGGACGAGCGGACTGCATCCGATGACCCGGCTCCGCTCGACCCGGGGCTCGGTCCTGATGCTGATGCCTGCCGCGGTGTTGATCGTGCTCCTGCTCGGCGCCATCGCCGTCGACTCGGCGATCGTGTACCTGGGACAACGGCAGGCGTACAACGTCGCGTTCGACGCCGCCACCGACGCCGCCGGTGCCGGGTTCGCCGCCGACACGGCGCGACGCACCGGCGAGATCGTGTACGACCCGGTGCGGGTCGAGGTACTCGCCGCCGAGGCCATCGCCGCGGCCGACATCCACGATCTCCACCTCGTCTCGACGTCCGTCGCCGACGACGT
>JBFIHN010000292.1:0-4645 GCA_041601775.1 Acidimicrobiales bacterium | reverse complement strand
TTACCGCACCCCCAGGGCCCGTACACCGCCACCGGAAGGCCGATCTCGACGCCGACGACGCCGTCGCCCACGGCATCGACCCAACCGGCGTTCTCGTGGCCGATGGTGAAGGGAGGGCCCCAGGGCAACACGCCGGCTTCGAAGTCGTGCATCAGGTGCAGGTCGGAGTGGCACGCTCCCGCTCCACCGATCCGGACCACGACCTGGCCGGGTCCCGGCTCGGGTTGTTCGAGTTCCTCGAACGTGGCGTCCTGCTTCCACCCCTGCAGTCGGTACGCGTGCATCTCGGCGACTCTCCTTGCCCCCAGATCGGCGTTGTTGCCTTCATCTTCCGGTGCCACCGGGCGCCAGACCAGGGTCCTACGTCCCAAGCGGCCCGGGACCCGTCGGATCAGGGCTGGGAGGCGAGCACCGCACCGAGGGTCGCGGCATAGGCGAGGAGCAGCACGATGGCGTCGGGTTCGAGCCGACGCATCCTGGTCTCCTGGCCGTGCACGATCGCCGAGAGCGCGACGGCCATGAGCACGATCGCGCTGACGGCGGCGACCGACTGGGCCGGGCTGACGGCATGGAGCACCGGTCCCCGCCGATAGGCGACGTCGATGAGCACCAGGATGGCCATGTTGGCCGCGTTGGACCCGAGCAGGTTGCCGACGGCCAGGTCGTGGGCGCCGATCCGTACGGCGGCGAGCGACGCGACGAGCTCGGGCAACGACGTGGTGACGGCGATGAGCATGACGCCGACGACCATCTCCTCGACGCCGGTCTCGGCCGCGATCTCCCGACCAGAGATGGCGACGACCGGCGCGGCGCCGAGCACGGCGAGTCCTCCTGCGGCGAAGCGCCAGCGGATGGTGCGCAGCGGCACGTCCTGCGTCGGCTCGAGCGCATCGGCGCCGGGGTGCACTGCGAGATCGTCGTCACGGATCTCGCCCCATCCCGTGGCGGTCGGGAGGACGCCGTCACGGGCTCGGTCGGGTGAGCGACGAAACCACGCAACCGCAGCGGTGTACGCGGCAGCGATGATCACGGTGTCCAGCCCCACCCAGCCGATCGCCGGCAGCTCCGGCGTCAGGAGGGCCAGGGCGGCCATGGCGGTGAGGCCGATCGCGATCGACCCGACCCGGGCGTGGCCGAGCTCGACCCGTGGCCACACCCGTCCGTGGTGGGAGAGGTCGACCACCGCCAGGATCGCCATGTTGGCCATGCTCGAACCGAGGACGTCGCCCACGGCGACGTCGGGGGCGTCTGCTGCCGCCGCGCTCATGGTGGTGACGATCTCGGGCATGGAGGTGGCTCCCGCGACCAGGACCGCACCGACGGCCAGGCTGCTCATGCCGGTGCGGACGGCGATCTCGTCGCCCGACCGGGCCAACTCGATGCCGGCGCGTGCGAGGACCGCGGCGCCGACCGCGAAGATCACGGACCACATTGCCAGGACCATCGGTGACCACCCTGGCGCGCCACACGACGAACAGATAGGGACTTTCGCCCGTACCGCGGAGGTTGCGGTTCGGCTTGCATGGGGCGATGGACCGCATCGAGCGCGCCCGGTGACGGCATCGGGGTGACCGGTATCGACGAGAGCGTCGCTTCGCCGTGGCTCGAGACCCCGGACCAGGTGGCAACGCGGCTGGCCACGGACCTGGAGCACGGCCTCGGGGAGAGCGATGCGGCGCTTCGTCTCCAGCGTCACGGCCGCAACGAACTGCTGGCGGCCGAGCGCCCGACACCGGCGCGACTGCTGGCCCGCCAGTTCGTCAACACGATGGTCCTGATCCTGGCCGTCGCCGGCGTGGTGACCTACCTCGTCGGCGACCGGACCGACTCGGTCGTCATCGCCGTGATCGTCGTGCTCAACGCCGTTGCCGGTTTCGTGCAGGAGTATCGAGCCGAGCGGGCGATGGACGAGCTCACCGAGCTCACCTCCGACGCAGCGGTCGTCGTCAGAGCGGGCACGGCACGCGACGTCCCGGCGACCGAACTGGTGCCCGGTGACGTGGTCCGCCTCGTCGCGGGAGACGTCGTTCCCGCCGATGTCCGGCTCGTGCACACCGCGGGTCTGCGGGTCGCAGAGGCCGCGCTCACCGGCGAGTCCGAACCGGTCGACAAGTCGGTCCACGCGCTGGCTGCGGACACGGGCTTCGTCGGCGACCGCGAGAACATGGCGTACAAGGGCACGGCGATCGTCGACGGTCGGGGCGAGGCCGTCGTGGTCGCGACGGGCATGGCCACCGAACTGGGCAGCATCGCGGCGATGCTGACGTCGGGGCGGATCACCACACCGCTCCAGCGGCGGCTCGCGTCGCTCGGCCATCGGCTGGCGATCGTGGCCATCGGCCTGTGTGTCGTCGTCTTCACGGCCGGCGTCGCGCGCGGCGAACCGGCGTCGACGATGCTGGTGACGGCCGTCAGTCTGGCGGTCGCGGCCATCCCCGAGGGTCTCCCTGCGGTGGTGACGGTGGCGCTCGCGCTCGGGGCACGACGGATGGCCCGTCAGCGGGCGTTGATCCGCCGCCTCCCTGCCGTCGAGACCCTCGGCGCCGTGACGGTCATCTGCACCGACAAGACCGGCACGTTGACGCAGAACCGCATGGCGGTGGAGCGGGTCTGGACCGCCTCGGCCATCCATGGCATCGAAGGCGACGGGTACTCCCCGAGCGGCCGGGTGACCGTGGACGGCGTCGCCGACCGGCCTCCCGACCCGGATCTGGCATCCGCAGGACGGATCGCTGCGGCGTGCAACGACGCAGCAATCCACGAGACCGACGACGGGTGGGTCGCGGTCGGCGACCCGACCGAAGGTGCGCTCTTGACCATGGCTCACCGTGTGGGGAGCACGGGCGTCGTTCCTGCCAGGGTCGCCGAGATCCCCTTCGATCCCGGCCGGCGGCGGATGGCCACGGTCCACGATGGACCCGACGGCACGTTCTGGATCGCGGTGAAGGGCGCGCTCGACGCGCTGGTCCCGCTCCTGGCGGGTGATGCCCCGGTCGACGAGGTCGTGGCCGCAGGCGACGCGTTGGCCGCGGACGGCTACCGGGTCCTGGCCCTGGCCGAGCGGACGATCGCCGGTGTTCCCGCCGACCTCGCCGACGTCGAGCGCGACCTCCGTCTGGTCGCGTTGGTCGGGATCTCGGATCCGCTGCGCCCCGGCGTCGCCGGCGCGGTCGCCACGTGCGGCGCCGCCGGTGTCGCGACGGTCATGATCACCGGCGACCATCCGCGGACCGCCGGAGCCATCGGCCGCCGGCTCGGCCTCGTCACCAGCGACGCGGCGGTGATGACCGGGCAGGAGGTCGACGAACTCGACGACGATGCCCTGACCGAGCGGGTGGAAGACGTCCGGGTGTTCGCCCGCAGCTCACCGGCCCAGAAGCTCCGGATCGTGGACGCATGGCGTCGCAGGGGAGCGGTCGTCGCCATGACCGGCGACGGGGTGAACGACGCGCCGGCGCTGCAGCGGGCCGACATCGGCATCGCCATGGGCCGGAGCGGGACCGGTGTGAGCCGCGAGGCCGCCGACATGGTCCTGGCCGACGACAACTTCGTCACGATCGTGTCGGCGGTGCACGAGGGGCGGCGGATCTTCGACAACCTGCGCCGCTTCGTGCGCTACCTCCTCACCACCAACTCCAGTGAGGTCTGGGTGATGCTCGCCGGCCCGTTCCTCGGTCTGCCGCTGCCGCTGACCGCCGCCCAGATCCTGTGGATCAACCTGGTCACCGACGGCCTGCCCGCCGTCGCCCTCGGACTCGAACCGGCCGAACCCGACACCATGCGTCGCCCGCCGCGGTCCCCGCGCACGTCGATCCTGTCCGGCGGTCTCTGGCAGCAGTCGGTCGTCGTGGGGCTCTTGATGGCGGGGATCGTCCTCCCGCTCGAGCTGTTCGCCGAAGCGCGGGACTGGCCGTGGCGCACGATGGGCTTCACGACGCTGGCATTGCTCCAGCTCGGGAACGCGCTCTCGGTCCGGTCCGAGACCCGTTCGCTGCGCGCCGTCGGTCTCCGCTCGAACCCGGTGCTCGTGCTCGCGGTGATCGTCAGCATGGTCGCACAGTTGGCCACGGTGTACGTGCCGTTCCTGCAGGAGGCCTTCGACACCGAGCCTCTGACCGCGCTGCACCTCGCGGTGGTCATCCCGCTCTCGACGGTGACGTTCTTCGCCGTCGAAGGCGACAAGGTGCGGCGCCGACGGGCACGGGAGAGGGCGGCGACGGGCTCCGGTGGTCAGGTCGCCGAACGTCCCAGCTTCCAGTAGCCACGGACCGTTGCGGCGGAGCGGGTCATCCCGCGTTCGTCGAAGAGATGCTTCCGGATCCTCTGGACTGCTGCCGCCTCACCCGCGACCCAGACCGCCGGAGGGACCTCCTCTCGCGCGATGACGGCGTCCACGAGCGCGGTGCCCGGCGCCGCAGCCTCGACGGCCGTGTGCCACTCGACGTCGCAGTTCGGGTGCCGGGGGAGTTCGACGCGGGCCTCGGGCACGGCGACCTCGATGATCACGTGCGTCTCGAGGTGTTCGGGCATGGCCTCGAGGAGTTGGGCGATCGCGGGGATGGCGGTCTCGTCGCCGGCGAGGAGGTAGCTGGAGGCGGTGGCGTCGATCTCGTAGCCCCGGCCGGGGCCCGACACCGCCGCTCGA